>NZ_JAJNSC010000020.1:0-59160 GCF_027497975.1 Streptococcus sp. SM5
TCCATTGAGCTGTTGTCGCAGCAGATGTGATAGTGATACCACGTTCTTGCTCTTGCTCCATCCAGTCCATTTGTGACGCACCTTCGTGAGTTTCACCGATTTTGTGGATTTTACCAGTGTAGTAAAGAATACGCTCAGTAGTTGTTGTTTTACCAGCATCGACGTGAGCCATGATACCGATATTACGAGTTTTTTCAAGTGAAAATTCGCGTGCCATGAGGTTTGTTTCTCCTATTTATTTTTGATTTCTATTCTATTATAACACGATTTTAATAAAAACGGATAGGCAGGACCTACCCGTTCTCAATGTTTTCATGCTATTGTTGGTTTCAACTTGTAGATTTACAAGTTGAATTGAACTCGGGCTAAAGTTAATTAGCCGATTTGAGCCAGAACGGGATGCTGTGTGAAAAAGATAAACTTCCTTGTATTCGTCGAATACTGCGTCAGTTTCCTATTTTCACCTTGCATCCTTATCGTTCCTAGCATCATGATTTAGTTGAGCTCAAGCTAAAAGTCTGGAGAAAAAGATGAATCTCATTGGTTGCAATCGCAACCTGCTTTGATTCCCTATTTTCTCTGGGACTTTCTTAACGCTTTCGCATCCTATATTACCAACGGAAGTGTGCGAATGCACGGTTAGCTTCAGCCATACGGTGAGTGTCTTCACGTTTCTTAACTGCTGCACCAGTGTTGTTAGCAGCATCCAAGATTTCTTTTGCAAGACGGTCTTGCATTGTGTGTTCACCACGAAGACGAGCGATTGTTACCAACCAACGAAGTCCAAGTGTTGTACGACGTTCTGGACGAACTTCAACTGGAACTTGGTAGTTAGATCCACCAACACGACGTGCACGTACTTCAAGTACAGGCATGATGTTTTCCATAGCTGTTTCAAATACTTCAAGTGCATCGTTGCCAGTAGCTTCTTTGATTTGCTCAAAAGCACCGTAAACGATTGAAGCAGCTGTACCACGTTTACCGTCAAGCATAACGCGGTTGATAAGACGAGTAACTAATTGTGAATTGTAAAGCGGATCTGGCAATACGTCACGTTTTGGAGCTCTATTTTTACGACTCATTTCTCTTTATCCCCTTTCCTTATGCTTTTGGACGTTTAGTACCGTATTTAGAACGGCCTTGTTTACGATCGTTAACACCTGCAGTATCAAGTGCACCACGGACAATATGGTAACGTACCCCTGGAAGGTCTTTTACACGTCCACCACGAAGAAGCACCACGCTGTGCTCTTGCAAGTTGTGTCCGATACCTGGGATGTAGGCAGTAACTTCGATAAGGTTGCTCAAACGTACACGAGCGAATTTACGAAGGGCTGAGTTAGGTTTTTTAGGTGTCATTGTTCCAACACGAGTTGCAACACCACGTTTTTGTGGTGAAGAAACGTTTGTTTGAACTTTTTTATGACTGTTGTAACCAACGTTCAAAGCTGGTGATTTAGATTTTTCTACTTTTGATTTACGCGGTTTGCGAACCAATTGGTTAATTGTAGGCATCTACATTCTCCTGTGTTTTTTTATTTTTGGTGATGATACACTTGGTGACAGCTATCATCTGTGTGTACTTTTGCAACATTTGTCAGCACGTCCCTGTACACTCTTGAGAGACCAAAAGTAAAAAGTACCGTCTATTATTGTAACAAATTTTTCCCTTGCTTGTCAAGATATTTTTCTTTTTTATTGTTAATTTTAGCTCTTTTGTACTGCCCCCAAAAGAAAGAAAAGGAGGAATAAATCCCTCCTAAAGTTAGGTATTGTTTCATTCAATCCCATCATTTTTAACACATAATGTTCAGAAAAATATTATATCATCACAACCAACCAGATTCTTTCGCGATATTAGCTGCATCTGTTCGATTACTAGCATCTAGTTTCGAAAGAATATTGGTGACATAATTTCGGACGGTTCCGTTTGATAAATAAAGTTGATCTGCAATTTCTTTATTGGATAAACCCTTAGCAACTCCCTTTAAAACTGCGATTTCTTGCTCTGTTAATGGATTAGGATGCGTCATCACCACTTCCATCAATTCAGGCGAATACTCCTTGCGTCCTTCGAGGACAGTATGCAAAGTTTGCATGAGGTCTGCAATGCTTCTTTCTTTCAAGACATATGCATCCACTCCAGCCTTGATCGCACGTTCAAAATAACCAGGGCGCTTGAAGGTCGTTACCACAACCACCTTTGTTTCTAGCTTTTCTACTCGTACCCATTCCAGCACTTCGAGACCTGTCTTAACGGGCATCTCTACGTCAAGGATGGCGATATCCACAGACTCCTTTTCTAATAGTTGGATTGCTTCTTGCCCATTCTTGGCTTGAAAAACAGACTCTACATCCGGTTGAAGCGTGAGCAACTGGCACATGGCATCTCGCAACATACTTTGATCTTCTGCGACTAATACTTTCATCTACTTTCTCTCCTTATAAGGTAGTCGAACCTGCACTTCCGTTGGATGTTTCTGACTGATTACACTTACTTCTCCTGAAAATGGAAGAACACGATCTCGGACTGTATGGAGGTCATCCCCCTTTATAGAAGTAAAGCCACAGCCATCATCACTTACTGTTAAAATGAGTTCCTTCTCTGTCCGTCCTAATTTTAAGTAAACTTTAGACGCTTTGGCATGTTTGATGATATTGGTCACCAACTCAAGCAAAATCATGGAAGCCGTTGACTCCAATTCCTGAGTAAGGCTAGCAGTATCTAGTTGGTTATCCGTTTCCACCTCAATTCCAGCAATTTCTAACATCTTTTTCACAGTCTCTAGTTCGGATGTCAAAGTTCTAGACTTAAGATTTTCCACAATGGTTCGCACTTCATTCATGGAATCCTTACTGATCTGGTGAATTTCTTTTAATTCCTTTTCCACCTGTGGATAAGCCTCCATCTGAAACAACTGCAAGGCTAAATCTGTCTTGACACTCAACATAGCAAAGGTATGTCCCAAGCTATCATGCAAATCTTGACCGATACGACTGCGTTCATTTTCAGCAAGCAATAGATTTATCTTGGCATTTTGCTTAGTCTGCGCTTCTTTCAAATCCTCCACAATCCGAATCCGAACCAATCCAAAAGTCATTAAATCGACAAAAGCAAGAATTACAAGTAGATAGAATAGAAACTCAACTTCGATTCTCTGAAAAATCAACAGTTGGCCCACAACAAGGACTTGAGCAAGAAGAAAAGTCCGGACATGTAAAGAATTAAAACTACGTACGCCGAAATGATAAATTAAGAGATTGGCAAGGAAAAAGAAGAACCAGATATAATTTACACCAACAAAGGCGGTATTCCCAGCTACATAGGCTAGCATGATAACCCAACAGAGCCAGGATAAGCGCTGACTCTTGGTGGTTAAAACGCCTAAGTAAGCCACCACAAATAGAATATCAATCAACAAATGCCAGCTAGGTAGCTCCCCAGTCACTACAGGAACGATGGGAAAAACCATAAAAATCAAACTGGCCCAATACATATAGTCTATGCTTTTCAGTCTTTCAAGCATTAAGAATTCTCCTTATGATCTTGAAGGTAAATAGTCAAACCAAATAAAACTGCTGAAAAAACAAGTAAATATACTGTCGCTGATAGATTAATGCCACCCTCATTTAAGAAGGTCTTGATTAATTCCATCAACTGATAGCTTGGTAGACGCTTCCCGATTGCTTGCATCCAGTCTGGAAATAAAGAGATGGGCATCCAGAGTCCGCCTAAAACAGCCAAGCCAAAGTAAAGAAGATTGCCCACGACAGACATCAGCTGACTAGTCGGCAAGAGAGTCAAGGTCAAGCCAAGCGCTACAAAAGCAATACTTCCCGCAATCAGCAAAATCGCAGCTCCAACCCAGCTTCCTAGAGGCATGTCCACACCTCTGACTAAGTGCCCGACTGAGAATACAACTAGGATTGAGACCAAATAATCAACCATCATACTTGTTATCTTTGATAGATAATATTCTACCATATTTACAGGGCTATGACGTAATGTTTTCTGCCAGTTGTTAATCTTGTCAGTATGTAAGACAGCTGGAAATGAAAACATAGCAGTCGACATCATGGAAAAAGCCGTCATGGAGATGAGGTAATCACGCATAAAATTAGCTGGCCCACCTGGTGTGTCCTGATACATGCCTGAAAAGAATAAATAGAAGGCCGTCGGCATCCCTACTGACAATAGATAAGTTACTAATTGTCGTTTGGTCAATAGAAATTCTATCTTGTTTAGTGCGATCAATCGTTTCATCTTAGTCATCTCCCTTTTGTGTTTCTTCAAAGATTGTATCCAGCAAACTGCGATTATTGACTTCAATTTCTTGAATCCTACATCCTGCTCTGACTAACAGTTCCCAGAAAGCATCTGCTTCGCGTGTGACTACTTGCAGGGCATCTTGTTTTTGTGACCAGTTTTCAACCAAGTTAGACTGTTCGACAACTTCCTTGTAAGCCAGAGGTAGGATAAAGTGCTTTTCAATCTCCTCACTGCGCATGGCTAGAGGTGTCGTATCACGAACCAACTCTCCCTTATTTAAGACCAAAATGCGATCTGCGGTGTGTTCTACTTCCTCAATATAATGGGACGAATAAAGAATGGTGGCTCCTTGCGCTTTTAACTCCTGAATAATCTCCCAAAAACGTTGACGAGTTGAGGTATCCATGGCCGAAGTAGGTTCATCTAAAAAGACTAACTTTGGTCGCCCAATTAGAGTTAAGACAAAAGAGAAAAGACGCTTTTGACCGCCTGATAATTTTTCTGCCAACTGTTCTTTTTGTTGCTTGTCAAACTGCAATAGTTGATCAATTTCCTGCACACTCAAAGGATTTGGATAAATACTTTGAAAGAAAGCAATCAACTCCTTAACCTTTAATTTCTGTACAATCACATTCTCTTGAGGAAGGTAAGCCCTAGTATAATCTAACTTAGAACTCGTCACTGGTAAACCTTGAATAGATACTTGACCGCTTGTGACCAGTTTATCTCCGAGCAAACATGCCAAAAGTGTCGTCTTCCCAGCACCATTGGGACCAATCAAGGCAACACATTCACCATCGTTGATTTCAAAAGAGATGTTCCGCAAGATCTCCTTGTCTTTTATTTTCTTACACAATTTCTCAACTTTAATCACAGTCATGAGATTCTCCTTTCAACCACTCCATTCCCATAGGGAAAACGACGAAAATCATAAATCCAACCCCCAAAGCACCACGAATAAATTGGCGAAGTAAGTTTTGGTCAAACCAACCTGTAAACATTTCTACCAACCATACCACTAGTGATAGTCCAATAAAAAGATAGAGAAACGCTTTTTTCATTTTTCAAACTCCTTTTTCACATCTGAGACTAATTTCAAACCTTCTCGGATAAGCCAGGACATCATTCCAAATCCTGCAAATAGCTCCCAAGGAAAATGATAGAAATCTTCATCCAATCCTGAGAACATGAGATAAGTCATGACTCCTGCTGCTACTAAACTCATTGCGACAATTACTTTATGTTTCATTTTTTCTTCCTCCACTTGATGCATCTAGTATAATTCTTTGAAGGTAGAATCACTAGAAGCTTCTGTCATGAGGAGATATGACAAATGTCATAAAAAAAAGAAAGTTGCAAAATCAACTTTCTTTTTAATCTATTAAATTTTTATTCCACACTAAATAAGTATGGGTAAACTGGTTGTTGGCCTTGGTGAATCTCTACTTCAACATCTTCGAATTCTTCTGCGATTTCTTGGGCAATTTCATTGGCAAGTTCTTCGCTTCCGTCTTCACCAACATAGAAGGTTACAATTTCACTATCTTCATCCAACATATGTTTCAAGGTTTCAGTCAAGGTTTGGTGCATATCAGGGTTTGACACGAGGATTTTCCCATCCACCATACCTAGATTATCGTTTTCATGGATTTCTAAACCATCAATGGTTGTATCACGCACAGCTGTTGTAACGCTTCCGCTAACGACATCGCTAAGAGCAGCTGTCATACGCTCTTGGTTTTCTTCGATTGACTTGCTTGGATCAAAGGCAAGAAGACTTGTCAAACCTTGAGGGAGAGTGCGAGCTTCCACCACTACTGCTGGTTGTTCCAAAACTTCTGCTGCAGATTGAGCTGCCATGAAGATGTTCTTGTTGTTTGGTAGGAAGATAATGTTACGAGCGTTGACCTGCTCAACAGCCTTGATAAAGTCTTCTGTTGAAGGGTTCATAGTTTGACCGCCTTCGATAACATAATCCACACCTTGAGAACGGAAGATATCTGCTAGACCTTTACCAGCCACTACAGCAATCAAAGCATACTCTTTTTCTTCAGCAGGCTTGCTAACTTGGGCAGCTTCTTTTTCAACCTGTGCTTCGTGTTGGTTGCGCATATTGTCAACTTTCACCTTGACCAAGCTACCATATTTAAGACCTTCTTGCATAACAAGTCCTGGATCTTCTGTATGGACATGGACTTTGACAATTTCATCATCGTTGACAACAAGGAGAGAATCCCCGAGTTCATTCAAGTAGTTACGGAATTCGTCGTAGTCAAAATCTTTGGCATAGGTTGGACCTTGCTTAAGAGCTACCATGATTTCAGTACAGTAACCAAACTTGATGTCCTCAGTCGCCACATGACCAGCCACAGACTTATGATGCTCTGCATTGATCATCTCACTCATGTTGGCAGGAGTCGCTACAAAGTCCTCAGATGCAATATATTCACCAGTAAGGGCTGAAAGGAAACCTTCGTAAATGAAGACCAGTCCTTGACCACCCGAGTCCACAACGCCAACTTCCTTCAAGACTGGAAGCATGTCTGGCGTTTTAGCTAGTGCTGTTTTAGCACCTTCCAAGGCTGCGCGCATGACTTCAACAGCGTCATCTGTTTGCTCAGCTTTTTTCTTAGCGCCGATAGCAGCCCCACGAGAAACTGTCAAAATCGTTCCTTCAACTGGTTTCATAACGGCCTTATAGGCAACTTCCACACCTGATTGAAAGGCAAGAGCCAAATCTTGACCTGTTAACTCGTCTTTATCTTTGATGGCTTGTGAAAATCCGCGGAAAAGCTGAGAAGTAATAACTCCTGAGTTCCCACGCGCACCCATCAAAAGACCTTTTGCAAGAATGCTTGCTACCTCTCCAACAGTAGAAGCTGGCTTGTCTGCAACTTCCTTAGCTCCATTTTCAATGGTCATTCCCATATTTGTACCAGTATCTCCATCTGGAACTGGGAAGACGTTTAATGAATTGACATATTCAGCTTGCTTATTCAAGCGAGTTGATGCAGCCTGCACCATTTCTTGAAATAAGCTAGTAGTAATTTTTGACACGGTTATTCTCCTACAACTTTGATATTTTGAATGTAGACATTTACAGTCTGAGCAGTAATTCCAAGTTGGTTTTCCAAACTAAAACGAACACGCTCTTGAATGTTTTTGGACACTTCGCTAATCTTTGTTCCGTAGCTCAACACGGTATATACATCAACTGCAATGCTGCCATCTTCGGCCGCCTTTACGACGACACCTTTGGAATAATTTTCCTTACCTAGAAGGGCTTGGAAATTATCTTTGAGGGCATTTTTACTAGCCATACCGACCACACCAAAAATCTCAGTTGCTGCTCCACCTACGACGGTTGCAATCACTTCATCTGTTAGTTCGATTTGACCATCTTTTGTATTAATTTTTACAGTCATCCTTTTTACCTCAACTAGTTGATACTCTATTTTATCATATTTCAGCCCAAGTGTAAAAGCAGAATACTGTATCAGCGGATATTTACTCTATTTTTAAAATGATTTTACTCCTACAATAAAAGAAAAAAGACCCTGAGGTCTCCTTACTTTTATTATTAAACGCGTTCAACTTTACCTGATTTCAAAGCACGAGCTGAAGCCCAAACTTTTTTAGGTTTACCATCGATAAGAACAGTAACTTTTTGAAGGTTTGGTTTTACGGCACGTTTTGTTTGGTTCATCGCGTGTGAACGGTTGTTTCCAGATACAGTCTTACGACCTGTAAAGTAACATACTTTAGCCATTGTATTTTCCTCCTATTAGATCTAATATAGCGGATGTGCTAGCACCACATACCGTACTATGTTATCACACTTTCTTCTTTTTTGCAAGGGAATTGGAAGATTTTTTTATTTGACGTAGACAACACCGAGTTTACCAAAAGCCACTTCCCCGCGAATAATCAAGGTTTTGCTTGTTGGCGCTACAGGAGCGTCCGCCTTGGCTGCACCAAAGGATGTTTCTACTTTCAAATCTACACGCCAGTGTTGGGGAACATAGACAGTTGCATTACCAAAAGCTACTTCAATATTTAAAGTTGCAAAATCACCTAACATCTCTGCATTGTCATAATATATTTTAGCATCCCCAAAAGCAACTTCCACTTGATCCTCTACCAATTCTTGCTCTTGCTTATAGAAAGTACCACTACCAAAAGCGACTTCTTTATCCGTGACGACTGTTCGCTCACCGTTGTACCACCATTTTTTCCCATACCAAAACTTACTTGAGTGAGTGAGATAGCCAACACCTAGCACTGCTAAGATACTAGCCCAAAATAGAGACTGATTTGGGATAGGCAGAATGTTATAAAAATGATTTGCAATCATTACTGCTACTAGAGCTGTAAAAACTGCTGATGTCAGGTGACGACGAAGCAAAGATTCAACTGACTGGTAGGCAAAAAAGACGATACCAAGTAAAGGCCATATTTTACCATCCAAAGAAGGAATGCCAAAATTTCCTTGCAACAAAATCCATACTGCTAAAACCAGCAACACAATACCAAATGCTTTCTTTTTCATGTTCTTACCTCATGTTTCTTAGATTTTCTTTTAGGAGGGATTGGTAATGTCGTGAGACATGAACCTCCTTGTGGGTCTGGTAAAAGGAAATGGTGCCTGTTCCTGAAAAGGACTTGTCCACCGAATAAACCTGACGGATATTTGCGATCGTTGACTTGGATACCCGACTAAAATAGCGAGGAAGGATAGCCTCTAATTCATAGAGTTTAAGCCGAACTTCATAGGCATCTTTCTGAGTATGGGCATAAATCTTGTTCCCTTCTGTCTCAAAGAAGAGAATTTCCGACAGATCCAGATAATATTCACCCGTCCCCTTGTAAAAAATTAACCTAGGAGACTTGGACTCTTGCAAGAGTCGCTGTAATTCCGCAATCTCATCTGTCAAAGCTGTCGCCTTGATGACAATTTCAGTTTCCTCTAAATTGCTGTCAATTTCGATTCGTAACTTCATTCCATCTCCTTTCTGACTCTACTATATCAAAGCTAAAATAAGAAAACAAGAGCAAAAAAGCAAGTGGTTACTTTAGCCCCGTAAGTGGTTCTAGGACCCCCTTAACTTACATGTCAAAATAGAAAGAAAATCACACCCCACACAAGTCCGCAAGCATAACCAACCAAGACATCCTTGGGATAATGCACTCCCCCTAAGACTCTCACTAGACCTAGGATGGCTGACAAGAGCAACAAGATAACCCCTACAGCTAGACTAGCATGTAAGCAAGCCATGGAGATAATGGTTGCTGAAAAGACATGACGACTAGGCATAGACTGACCAGGACTATCTCTGTCTAGTAGAGGTACAATTTCCCAAACTTCATAAGGCCTAGGAGCATTGATTTTCTTACGGAGAAAGGACAAAATCACAAAACCTGACGCTGGAATAAACAGGTAGATCCAGACCTGTTTCCCTAGTCCTTCTTGGAGATAGGTAATTACTAACAAGATTAGATAAACTATAGGCATGACTACTGTCATCAACCGATTGAAAGCTCTTAACAAGCTCAGAAGAAAGGGCTTATTTTTAATCTTACCAGCGATGTGGTCATACCATTCTTGATAATTTTTCATATATTTTTCTCATCTCTTACTCAAATTTTGCTTATAGGGAAGCACTTGTCTTCTAGTATAGTGCAGAAAAAGAAGGCCGTCAAGCCTTCTTTGGGTTTATTCTTCTGCTTCGTCTTCTGTAAATTGACTGTTATAAAGGTCAGCGTAGAAGCCTCCTTGTGCCATCAACTCATCATGATTGCCTTGCTCAATGATATTGCCATCTTTCATGACAAGAATCAGATCAGCATTTCGGATAGTAGACAAGCGGTGGGCGATGACAAAGGAAGTTCTTCCCTCCATCAATCGGTCCATGGCTTTCTGGATCAATTCCTCTGTACGGGTATCAACCGAAGAGGTCGCCTCATCCAAAATTAGGAGTGGCGCATCTTTCAGCAAAGCACGAGCAATGGTCAAGAGTTGTTTTTGTCCGACAGACAAGGTCACTGTATCATCCAAGACGGTATCGTAACCATCTGGTAGAGTCATGATAAAGTGGTGAATCCCTACAGCCTTGCTGGCTTCAATCACACGCTCATCACTAATCCCCTTTTGGTTATAGATGAGATTGTCACGAATGGTTCCTTCAAAGAGCCAAGTATCCTGCAAGACCATTGAAAAGGCATCGTGTACTTCCGAGCGCTTCATCTCCTTGGTATCCACACCATCAATGCGGATACTTCCCTTATCAATCTCATAAAACTTCATCAAAAGATTGACAATGGTTGTCTTACCAGCTCCTGTCGGCCCGACAATGGCAACCTTTTGACCTGCATGAGCAGTTGCAGAAAAGTCATGGATAATGGTTCGCTCTGGTGTATAGCCAAAGGAAACTCGATCAAAGACCACTTGACCTTTCATGTCGCTCAATTGTCTTTCTTTATGAGATTCATCTTCCATTTCCTCTTCACCTAAGAATTCGAAGACACGCCCCATGGCTGCGCTAGCCTGCTGCAAACTAGTAATCCCTTGAGCAATTTGCGAAAGGGGCTGAGAAAAGATACGAACGTAGGCCATAAAGGCAACGATAATCCCGATACTAATCTGCCCATTCAAGGCCAAGGCTGCACCGACGATAATCACTAAGGCATAGCTAAAGTTCCCAATAAACATCATTATCGGCATCATAATCCCTGAAATAAATTGAGATTTCCAGATACTATCATACAGACGATTGTTTAATTTCGCAAATTCTTCTTTGGTGCTCTCGATAGCATTGTAACTGGTCACCACATTATGGCCAGAGTACATTTCCTCCACATAGCCATTGACAGCCGCCAAATCCTGTTGCTGACTCTTAAAGAATCCCTGCGATTTGCCCATAAAGACGGATACGAAGGCAAAGCCAACAAGAGTTGACACAACCGTCACCAAGGCTAAAATCCAGTTCATCCCAAACATGGTTACCAAGACGGCCACGACCAGTAAAGTGGATGAAAGAACTGTTCCCAGACTTTGATTGAGGGACTGGGCTGCAGTGTCAACGTCATTGGTTACACGAGACAAGGTATCTCCTTGAGAATGTCCATCAAAATACCCCAATGGAAGACGATTAATTTTCTCTGCAATCGCTGTTCTCAAACGCTCTGAAAAACGTTGTATGGCTGTTGTAAACAGAAAGGCTTGCAAATAATTTGATAGAAGCCCAATCACATAGATGACGGCCAAAAAACTACCAATAGCTGCAACCGCCGCGACATCCACACTTGTTTCCAAACCACTGGCAATAATATTAGTCATTTCCTTGATGCGGGTTGGACCATAAACAGTAATGATATTGGATAAGATTGTTGCTAGAAAGGCTATAAGAAGGGCAAACTGGAGACCTGCAAGATAGGGTTTACTCTGTTTCCAAAGAGACATTTTCTTATTTTCCATGTTCCAATTCCTCCTTCGATAGTTGTGAATAGGCAATTTCTTGGTAAACTTCGTTATTAGCTAGAAGTTCCTTGTGGGTGCCTTGTCCCACTACTTTTCCTTGATCCAAGACCAAAATCAAATCTGCATCCATAATGGTTGAAATGCGCTGTGCAACGATAAGCTTGGTCATAGACTTGGTTTTCTCTGCTAGCTCTTGGCGTAGGACACGGTCTGTCTTGTAGTCCAAGGCTGAGAAGGAGTCATCAAAGATGAGGATTTCTGGCCTCCGAGCCAAGGCACGCGCAATGGCCAGACGCTGTCTTTGGCCGCCTGAGAAGTTGGTTCCTCCTTGGGCCACTTCTGACGATAAGCCCGCTTCCTTGTCTTCGATAAAGTTTTTAGACTGGGCCAATTCCAGAGCCTGCCACATAGCCTGCTCACTAAGCGGTGTTTCTTGACTCTGTCCAAAGTCTAAATTGCCTTTGACATCACCTGAAAAGAGAACCGCTTTCTGAGAAATATAACCAACCTTGTTGCGCAAATCTTCCAAGTCATAGTCTTGAACATTAACTCCGTCCACTAGAATTTCTCCTGCTGATACGTCATAAAAACGTGGAATCAGATTGACCAGAGTTGATTTACCAGAACCTGTTGACCCTATAAAGGCCACTGTTTGACCAGCTTCCGCTCTAAAGCTAACATGCTCGATAACTGGCTCCGAATTTGCCGCATAGCGGAAAGTCACATCCTTAAATTCGACCTGACCTTTGAGATTTTCATCAGCCAACTGCACTTGAGCAGGATTTTGGATAGAAGAATGCAAATCTAGAACCTGATTAATCCGCTTGGCAGAGACCATAGTTCGGGGAAGAACGATGAAGAGCGCCCCCATGAGAAGGAAGCCCATAACAACCTGCATGGCATAAGACATGAAAACAACCATGTCACTAAAGAGAGGCAGACGCGCTGTCGGAGCAGCATCGTTAATCACATAGGCACCAATCCAGTAAATCGCCACACTCAAACCACTTGAAATCCCCATCATGATGGGATTCAAAATGGCCATGAGACGATTGACAAACAAATTCAAGCGTGTCAGTTCATCATTTGCTGCTGCAAATTTTTCATCTTGGTACTTTTCAGCATTGTAGGCACGAACAACGCGAATACCTGTTAAACTCTCGCGAGTGATACTGTTCAGTTTATCAGTCAGACTTTGAATCAAGGACTGTTTTGGAAAGGCTAGTGTCATCAAAACGGTCGTCATCAAAACGTTGACAATCACTGCCACAAGTACAGCCCAGAGCCAGTATTCTGAATGACCTAAAATCTTCCCGATAGCCCAGATAGCCATAATTGGACCACGCGTAACCACTTGCAAGCCCATGGTGATCAGCATCTGAACTTGAGTAATATCATTAGTGGTACGAGTTAGGAGACTGGGAATAGAGAATTTCTTAATCTCTGTCTGTGAGTAGTCTAAAACTCGGTTAAAAATATCACTTCTCAGCCTACTAGTGTAAGAAGCAGCCACTCTGGATGCAAAAAATCCAACTGCGACTGCGGATAAGAAGGCTAGAAAGGACATGCCCACCATCATACCTGCTGGTTGCCATAACTCATCCAAATTGGTAGCCTGAGTTCCCAGTAAATCCGTGATTTTAGAGATATAGGTCGGCACTTCCAACTCTAGATAAACCGAAAAGCAGGTAAAGAGAATGGCTAGTAAAATCATCCCCCATTCTTTTCTACTAATTCGTTTGGCTAATTTCTTCATTATCTCCTCCTATTCTCTTGATATTTTCCTGTAGTTGATTGAGGACTTTCTCAAAAATCAGTAATTCATCTCCATCAATGTCTGCCATCAACTGGTTGTCAATGCGTTCAAAGAAGGCTTTAACCTGCTTCATTCGAGAACGCGATTTGTCCGTCAGACGAACAAACTTGGCCCGCTTATCGCTAGAACTCGCCTCCAATTCTACCAGACCATTTTGCACCATACGCTTGACCAAGTTACTAGCAACAGACTTGCTAATATTGAGTTCCTTCTCAATATCTTTAATCAAGACCAAGTCTTGGTTTTCCTCACGGATATCCAAAAAACGTACAACCTGACCTTGCGGTCCACCCATAAATTCAATACCACAACGTTTTGCTTCCCTTTGTACCATCAGATGAATCTGATGACTAAAACGCTTAAAGACCAACATCGGTTTATCCATAATTGCTCCTTTCTAACCCTTGTATTTAGTTCTCCTAGGAACTAAATAAGTTTTCATGAGAACTATTTTACCATTTTCAGAAAAGATGTCAAGAAAAAAGTTTTCATGAGAACTATCTTAGTTTAAATTGACATTAGGCAATATCTTTTATATAATAAGCGCTAACTACTGTGGATAGAAATCCATTCACTCAATGAAGGGAGAAAACTTTCAAATGAAACCAGAAGAAGAAAGAGTTTTAGGAATCTTAGCAACCATTTTTGGAGCCATCGCACTTTTAGGATCCTGGATCCCGTTTATTAACTATCCATCGTTGTTCATCGGCATCGTCGCATTTATCTTGGGGATTATCGGCCTTATCGTCAACCTCAAAAAACGGAAAACAATGGCTATTATCGGAACATCCCTGGCAGTTGCCTCTGTTGTACTTTTCTTTACGAGTCAGGCACTATACGCTGATGTCTACAAAGAGTATGCCAAGGAGTTTAACCGTTCCTACATGGATACGAGTGCCTCAATGGAACGCGAAGAAAAAAGCGGCTTGACAGACGATACCTTCGTCTGGACCCAAGAACAGTTCGACGCCTTAATCGAAGGCGACCTTGACAACAAAGGAAAAGGTGGTACCAACTACGAGGATATTATCTACAAACACGGAAAGCCAGATTCCGAGTTTGACTTCACTCTTGGGGGTTACAATACGAAAAAAATCACCTATATCTCTATTGGAGACAAGACTAAGACTGTTACCTTAACTTTTGCAAAACAGGACAATGGACAGCTCTTGCTCGTCCAAAAACATGCAGTCGTCTAGGTCTAGAAAAAAGCAAGCAACAAAACGATTCTTAAACCTGAGTCTAAGTTCAAATATCAAAAAAACGAACAGCTAGTAAAACTGTTCGTTTTTCTATTAGAATCCATCTACGTTTGTGTAGATCTTTTGTACGTCTTCGTCGTCCTCAAGAACGCTGTAAAGTTTTTCAAAGGTTTCAAGGTCATCCCCTGACAATTCTACTTCTGACTGAGGAATCATTTCCAATTCTGTCACTTGGAATTCTTCGACACCTGACTCACGAAGGGCAACAATAGCCTTGTGAAGGTCTGTTGGAGCTGTGTAAACAGTGATTGTTCCTTCTTCTGCTTCTACATCATCCACATCAACATCTGCTTCAAGCAATTGCTCAAAGACTGCATCGGCATCTTCACCTGCAAATACGATAACACCCTTGTTATCGAAGAGGTATGAAACCGAACCTGAAGCGCCCATGTTTCCGCCGTTTTTACCAAAGGCTGCACGGACGTTGGCCGCTGTACGGTTGACATTTGAAGTCAAAGTATCAACAATCAGCATAGAACCATTTGGTCCAAAACCTTCGTAACGTCCTTCTGTAAAGGTTTCATCTGTGTTTCCTTTTGCTTTATCAATCGCTTTATCGATAACGTGTTTTGGCACTTGGGCTTGTTTAGCACGGTCGATAACGAATTTCAAAGCTGAGTTTGATTCTGGATCTGGATCACCTTTTTTAGCTGCTACATAGATTTCTACACCAAATTTTGCATATACCTTAGAGTTAGCTCCATCTTTAGCCGTTTTCTTGGCTACGATATTGGCCCATTTACGTCCCATTAGGAATCTCCTTTTTTCACATTTTAATCTTTCTTATTATAACACAAGTTTTTTCGATTTTCACTAGAGGAAATGGATTTTATTCAGCAAATCCAACTAGGATGACACTTTTGTTGCCAAGATGGCCTTGCCTTCTTTTATCAGGGGGTGACGAAACAGTGAGAAATACAGTTGAATGGTCATGGCAACCCAGATTAAGGGTTCGCAAAGGATAACTCCCTTATAACCTGCCCAAGGTATAATCAAAACAACAAAAGCGATTTTCCCGATTAGTTCGATAAAGCTAGAAACCAGAGGAAGGACTTTTTGCCCCAAGCCCTGCAAGCAATTGCGATAAATCAACAAGAGGCTCAAAATAGGATAAAAGGCTGAGCTGATTTGCAAGTAGAGACTACCATTTTCTACCAAGTAGCCATCCGTTGAACTGGCCAAGAAGGAAACCAAGGCAGGACTGGCAAAAAAGAGGAAGGCACAAACAAACACTGCCCAGGACATACTTAGACGACTGCCGATTCGAAGGCCTTGAACAATGCGGTCTGGTCGCTTGGCACCAAGATTCTGAGAAGCAAAGGTCGTCATTGACGCAGAAATAGCAGTCATAGGAAGAAGGGCGAAGGCCATAATGCGTCGAGCCGCCGTCTGGGCACTAATAATCACGGCACCAAAGGTATTAACAGAAGACTGTAAAATCACACTACCGATGGACACAATCGAACTCATCAAACCCATAGCCAAACCTTGCTCCAAGAGATCGGCGTATAAGGCCTTGTCCCATTTGAAATGCTTGAGTTGAGGCAAAAGTTCTGGCACACTCTTACGGATATAATAAAAGCAGAGAACAACTGATAAGCCTTGCGAAATGATGGTAGCAAGGCCCGCAGATTGAACTCCCAGATGCAGTTGCGTAATAAAATAGAGATCCAGAGCTACATTGACCAAGGCAGAAAAAATCAGAAAACCAAGGGCTGCTAGACTGTCCCCAATAGACCGCAACAAACCTGCAAAGAGGTTATAGGCAAAGCTGACACCAACACAAGTCACAATCATAGAAATATATTGATAGGACTGGGGGAGGATTTCAGCAGGAGTATCTAGGTATTGCAAGAGAGGATACAAACCAAGAAAGCCCAGTAGCATCACTACAACACTCAAAATTGCACCTAAAATCCAGGTGGCCGCTACCGCTTCCTTGATTTTAGTAAAATTCCGAGCCCCATAATAGCGGGCAATGACAATCCCCATACCATTTCCGACACCAAGTGTAAAGCCTATAATCAGATCAAAAATGGCAGTTGTCGCCCCTACTGCAGCCAAGGAATCTTGACCAAGGAAACGCCCAACAATCAAGACATCAGCAGTGTTATAGAGCTGTTGAAAAATATTGGATAGCAAGATCGGAAAAGCGAAGCTTAAGAGCGAGGGAAGAATCGGACCATGAATCAGGTCCACTGTTCGTTTTTTATTCATAAGGCTATTATATCAGCTTTATAGAGGAGCGACAAGAAACAGCAAACTATAGGCAATCTGAAATATTTAACAAATAATCGAAAAAGCAGTGGATTCCTCCACTACTTTGACAGCTTATTCTTCAATTTCGATTTCAAGCTCATCGCCTAGGTCAAGAGTTACTTCTTCATTCACAGAATCTGCTTGAACTGCTTCATCTTTTTTGCTTTCAGCAGCTTCTTCTCCATCAATCAAACCAAATTGAACACGGACTTGATGGTCAATCTCATCAAAGACTTCTGGGTTTTCTGCCAAGTATTTCTTAGCATTTTCAGAACCTTGCCCGATTTTCTCATCCTTGTAAGAGTACCAAGCTCCTGCTTTTTTGATGATATCCAAATCGCTTGCGATCTTCAAAAGCTCACCAGTCTTAGAAATCCCTTCTCCGTACATGATTTCAACGAAGGCTTCCTTAAATGGTGGAGCCACCTTGTTTTTCACGACCTTGATCTTAGTTTCTTTACCGACATTGGTGTCTTTTTGGTCACCAGTTCCCTTGATTTGTGTGCTTCCACGAACATCCAAACGGACTGATGCGTAGAATTTCAGAGCACGTCCACCAGGAGTTGTTTCTGGATTTCCAAACATAACCCCAACTTTTTCACGCAATTGGTTGATAAAGATGGCAATTGTTTTGGTTTTATTGATAGAAGCACCAAGTTTACGCATAGCCTGGCTCATCATACGAGCCTGCAAACCAACGTGGCTGTCTCCGATATCTCCATCAATTTCCGCACGAGGGACAAGAGCCGCAACGGAGTCAACTACGACAAGGTCCACAGCACCTGAGTCAATCAATTTTCCTGCAATTTCAAGACCTTGCTCTCCTGAGTCTGGTTGAGACAAGAGCAACTCATCAATGTTGACCCCAAGAGCAGCAGCATAAGCTGGATCAAGGGCATGCTCCGCATCGATAAAGGCTGCAATCCCACCTTCTTTTTGCGCTTGCGCAACTGCATGAAGGGCAACTGTTGTCTTACCAGATGACTCTGGTCCATAAATTTCAATGATACGTCCCTTAGGATAACCACCTGAACCAAGGGCAATGTCAAGAGCCAAAGAACCTGAGCTCATCACTTGCACCTTTTGCTCTGCACGTTCACCCAAACGCATGATTGAACCCTTACCAAAGTCTTTCTCAATCAATTTAAGAGCGTCATTCAAGGCTTTTTCACGTTCTGCCCCGAATTTTTTTGAAATTTCATCTAATTTTTTTGGTTTTTTCGCCATTCTATTCTCCTACATTCTAATGGTCCTTAGACCTATCTACTATTATATCAAAAGTTAGTCACTTAATAAAGCCTTGCGAACTTGGTTAAAGGCATGCATAACCGCAATGTGGCGTACATCTGCTCGACTTCTGCCTCCAATATTGACCTTGATGACCTCAGTTCCATGCTCCTGTGCCAAGCCTATAAAGACTGTCCCAGCTGGGTGCCCTTCTAGGCTATCTGGTCCTGCCACTCCAGTCAAGCTAATGCCAAAATCTGACTGGGTCTTGCTTCGTACCTGTTCAGCCATCTTCTGAGCTGTATATTCAGACACCACACCCTGTTCTTCCAAATCCTTGACAGGAATATCCAACATCTTTGATTTTTCCTCCAAGCTATAGGTTACAAAACCACCCTTAAATATACTTGAAGCACCCGAAAAATCCGCTACCTTAGCTTGGAAAAGACCAGCCGTCAAACTCTCAGCAGCCGTGATGGTTTTCCCCTGCCTTTTCAGTTCTTCTACCACAATGCTAGCTAAACTAGTTTCTTCCCCATAACCATAACAAAGGTCTCGTAAAGAAAGGCCTTCAAAGGTCTGGCGACCTAAGATTTGATTTTCCAAGATATCCAGCGCTTGAGTCGCCTCTTCTTGTCTGCTAGCCTTTATTGACAAACGCAGAGTGACTTCTCCTGTCTTGGCATAAGGCGCTAAGGTCGGATCTGTTTGATTGTCAATCAAATCAGCCAAAATGGTCACTAGCTGACTTTCGCCAATTCCAAAGAAACGAAGAACTCGGGAATACAGCTTGCTCCCTGTCATCAACTTGGGTAGAAGTTGGTTTAAGACCATGGGTTTCAATTCACTTGGTGGACCAGGAAGAACGACGTAGGTCACTCCATCAACTTCTAAGATTCCTCCAACAGCCAATCCTGTTTCGTTTGGCAGTGGAGTCGCTCCTTCTACAATTTGAGCTTGTCTTTCATTATTCGGTGTTCGGGCATAGTCTGGTCTCTGGGCAAAAAAGACATCCAACTTCTCCTGTGCCTGAGGATCAAAAACTAATTCTTTTCCTAAAAATTTAGCCAACGTTTGCTTGGTCAAATCGTCCTCGGTTGGCCCTAAACCACCTGTCAAAATCACCAGACTGCTACGTTGACTGGCAATCTCAAGCAAAGACAAGAGACGAGCTTCATTGTCTCCTACAGCCGTCTGAAAATAAACATCTACCCCAATCTCTGCTAGTTTTTCCGATAAAAACTGAGCATTGGTATTGACAATCTGTCCTGTCAAAATCTCTGTTCCAACAGCAATGATTTCTGCTTTCATGTTTCCTCCTACCTATCTATTCGTACTTTTTTGAAAAAATCGCAGGAAATTTCCCACGATTTCATTATTAATTTTGTTCTATTTCTACACTTGAAGCATTCGTTGGTGTAGCAGTTCTTCCAAGAGCTGCTTCGTATAACACAGCATTGGTTTCTACTTCAGTTACTTCCTCTTTACCTAGTGAACGACGTAAGAGATTTTGCATTTCTAACATATGCTCAGTTGTAACAATCTGGTAAGAAATGCCCTGCAGTTCAGCATCTTCTCCTCGCAATTGATATGTTTCAATATTCTTGAAGGAATCTTGATAACCAAGTAATTGTGGAATACTTTTCGCTGACAAATCAACGTTTGTTTGCATATTGTCAGTCAAAGCTTTTAAAATCCCTTGATAATGACTCACACTGTTCAGACTCAAGACCTTCTCAACAATTTTTTGAATGACTTCACGCTGACGTTTTTGACGACCATAGTCTCCTTCAGGATCTTGATAACGCATACGAGAATAAACAAGCGCTTCCTCACCATTTAAAGTCTGTTGTCCAACACCAATAGAAATAGTATTAAATTCCTCTTGGTCACTAATAGAAATCGGGAAGCCCAGCGTGTTATTGACAGTTATACCACCCACTGCATCGACTAATTGTTGTAATCCGTGCATATTGACCATAATATAGCGGTCAATATGGATGTTCATCATCTTCTGAATGGTTGAGATAGCTAATTCTGCACCTCCACCCGCATAGGCGGCATTCAGTTTCGCTTCTTCAATACTACCATCTTTATGCTGAATTTTAGTCAGGATATCACGTTCCAAACTCAACATCATGGTCTTTTTCGTGTGCGGATTAACTGTCAAAAGAATCATGGAATCACTATTTCCCTCCCAAGGGTCCGTTCGTTCTTCGTTTCCAGTATCAACCCCCATTAAAAGGATCGTTAAGGGTTCAGTAGCCTCAATAACATTGGTTTCTTCCCCAATCTTTTTATAGGTTTTTGATAAGGTTTCTGTACCTTGCTGATAAATAGTATAAGCAAAAACACCCACACCTAAAACTGTCACAGCTAGAAAAGCTAGCACCATTCCAATAATTTTTTTAACCATATTTCTATCAATCTATCAGTCTACCCATCAGGTAAACATCTATAAATTTCCCTTCTTCTATGTACGCACCGCGCTCTTGTCTACCTTCAATTACAAAGCCATGCTGTTGATATAAATGAACTGCACCCTGATTGCGAGTTTGGACAGTTAGTTGAAGTCGACGAAGAATGCCACTAGCCTGTGCCCATTCTACGACTTCTTCAAGTAACAAACTCCCCAGTCCATTATTCCAATACTTCTGACCAATCACAATAAAGAGATCTCCAATATGACGAACTCTCTTGCGTTGATCAGCTGTGATATTCACAAGACCAGCAATTTCATCATTCAGCAAGGCCAGTAAAGTGATTTGATTTTCAGAGTGAGCCTGTTTATCCAAAAACAACTCCATCTCAGTATCTGTCATCAAAATGCCATTCCTGTCCAGACTGGTAAAATCTGTTTCTACACTGACACGATTTAAAAATGATACTAATTCAGCCGCATCTTCAACTTCTGCTTCCCTAATGAGCAACTCATACTCCATGTTGAAGCTCCTCTAAAAGCTTTTCTGCACGCAAACCTTTTGCTTGAAAATTCAGTCTGCGACCCTCTTCTTCTTTTAGAATTTCCAATTCTAAATAAGTATCTGGCAAGGCATCACCTAAAAGATGCCCCCACTCGATGACAGTTACCCCACCACCAAAGAGAAACTCATCTAAATCAATAGAATCAGCATCCCCCTCTATACGATAAACATCTAGGTGGTAAAGTGGAAGACGACCTTCATACTCTCTTACGATAGTGTAGGTTGGACTCTTAATCATCTGAGAAATATGTAATCCTTTAGCAAGACCTTTTGTAAATGTCGTTTTGCCTGCTCCAAGTTCACCAGTTAAAATTAAGACATCATTCTTTTCTAATAAATAGCCCAAACGTTCACCTAAGGACTGTAACTCTTCTTCGTTTTTAGTGTACATGTTTCTATTATACCAAAAAGTTGTCCTTTGTCTAGGTATTATCTATGAATTCCATATTATAAATTGTAAAACTAGAACTATCTCTTTTTTTGTTCTTAAAATAGAAACAGTAAGAAGACAACTAACAAGATATCTCTCATCAAATGACTGTAAAATGAAACTTCCCAGCGAATGACTTTTGGCACCAACAGTCCTAGAAATAGCATCCCCAAGGCAATATAAAAGGTCATGGACAATAGCATCCAAGGATTTCTGAGAAAGATTAGAATAGCTAGTCCACTAATAAAACAGATTTCCTTCTTTCCCAAAAACTTTTTCACTCCATTTACATACTTCTGAATCGGCAGAAAAACTAACAAATCAATCCCAAATAAGAAAAAGAAACTCGGTAGAAAGGCTTCCACAAATCCTTCTACGGATGTATTTCCTGCAAGGATATGTTCTATGACAATTAAAGCTAAACCCAAAATATTTACTAAGAGCAAGAGACTATACAAGAATTGTTGCTTATCTTCCTTAAAAACTGAATAATGTTGATTTCCCTGCCCTCTATAATAGTTTAGCCCTGCACCAATACTGGCAAGAAGCAACATGCCAACTAAATAATAGAAGCAGTTTTGATTTAACATCAAGGCCCAAGTAGATAAACTTAAACAAGAACAGCTGCTAAGACCAAAAACTGTCAGCAATAACAAAACTCGAATTTGCTTTTTCATTTTTTCCATCATTCTTCCTCCATACTTGCTCTTATTATATGCTAGAAAGCCTCACCCTTGCTAGAATATTTCTCAACTGTCAGTTTTCTACTCTAAAATGCAAAAAAATTTGATGCAAGTAACCCTTACATCAAACTTTTACTATTTCTCTTCAAACCAAAGTGCAATTTCTCGCTTAGCTGACTCTTCTGAATCTGAACCATGCACAACATTTTGAATAGCTTGGTTTTCTCCAGCAGCTTTTGCAAAATCACCTCGAATAGTTCCTGGTAAAGCTTCTTCTGGACGAGTAGCACCCATCATGGTCCGCCAAGTTTCAATTACTTTGGGACCAGAAATTATACCTACAAGAACCGGTCCTGAAGTCATAAATTCACGAATCGGTGTGTAAAAACTTTGACCAACCAAGTCCTGATAGTGCTGGTCAATCAACTCTTCTGAAACCTGTGAACGCAACTCCAATTTTTCGATTGTAAATCCACGTTGTTCAATGCGTTTCAACACCTCACCCACTAATCCTCTTTTTACACCGTCTGGTTTAATGATAAAAAATGTTTGTTCCATACCCGTCTCCTTTGTCAGCTTCTTTCTTTTATTTTACCACATTGCATGGAAATATGGAGAAAATTTTCAGAAAAGAGAAAGAGAACCCGAGGGTTCTCTCATTCTCTCTTATTCTACTGTTTCTTCCACAGTTTCAACGGCAGTATCCACAACTACTTCTGTTGTTTCTTCATTTCCTTCTTCCTCTACTGGAGGGTTAAGGTATTCTTCTTCGTTGACAGCATGTGGTTCAAGGTTACGGTAACGAGCCATACCAGTACCTGCTGGGATGATCTTACCGATGATAACATTTTCTTTAAGTCCAAGGAGATGGTCTTTCTTACCACGGATAGCTGCGTCAGTAAGGACACGAGTTGTTTCCTGGAAGGAAGCCGCTGACAAGAAACTGTTTGTTTCAAGTGAGGCTTTGGTAATTCCCATAAGAACTGGGCGACCTGTCGCTGGAACTCCACCTGCGATAAGAACATCTTTGTTGGCATCTGTAAAGTCATTGATATCCATGAGGGTACCCATGAGAAGATCTGTGTCACCTGGATCCATGACACGAACTTTACGGATCATTTGACGAACCATTACCTCGATGTGTTTGTCACCGATTTCTACCCCTTGGCTACGGTAAACTTTTTGTACTTCGCCGAGAAGATAAGTTTCAACTGACAAGACATCACGGACTGCAAGGAGACGTTTTGGTTGGATAGAACCTTCTGTAAGAGCAGCACCACGCGCTACTTGGTCCCCAACTTCAACACGCATACGAGCTGTAAATGGAACGACGTATTCACCTTCGCCAGTTTCACCCTTAACAAAGACTTTCTTAGTACGAGTTGATGCATCTTCTTCGATAGCAGTAACTTGTCCTTTAACCTCTGTGATAACCGCTTCCCCTTTAGGATTGCGGGCTTCAAAGATTTCTTGAACACGAGGAAGACCCTGAGTGATATCGGTATTTGAGGCAACCCCACCCGTGTGGAAGGTACGCATTGTAAGCTGTGTACCAGGTTCCCCGATAGATTGGGCAGCGATTGTACCAACTGCTTCACCAACTTCAACCGCATCACCAGTCGCTAAGTTGATACCGTAACAATGACGGCAGACACCATGACGAGTGTTACATGTAAATACAGAGCGGATAGTCACTTCTTCCACACCAGCGTTGACAATTTCACGCGCCTTGTCTTCTGTAATCAACTCATTTGGACCAATGATCACTGCACCAGTTTCTGGATGTTTAACAGTTTTCTTAGTGTAACGACCATTGAGACGCTCTTCGAGTGATTCGATCATCTCTTTTCCTTCTGCGATAGAGCGGATCAAGAGACCACGATCTGTTCCACAGTCGTCCTCACGGATGATAACGTCTTGGGCAACGTCAACCAAACGACGAGTCAAGTAACCTGAGTCGGCTGTCTTAAGGGCCGTATCGGTCATACCTTTACGGGCACCGTGAGTTGAGAAGAACATTTCGAGTACTGACAAACCTTCACGGAAGTTTGAAAGGATTGGCAATTCCATGATACGTCCGTTCGGAGCTGCCATCAGACCACGCATACCGGCAAGCTGTGAGAAGTTTGAGATATTACCACGGGCTCCAGAGTCCATCATCATAACGATTGGGTTCTTAGGATCTTGGTTGGCAATCAAACGTTTCTCTAGTTTTTCACGGGCAGCACGCCATTCAGCTGTAACAGCATTGTAACGCTCGTCGTCTGTGATCATACCACGACGGAATTGTTTTGTGATTTGTTCTACACGTTTGTGTGATTCTTCAATGATTTCAGCCTTGTCATCAACGACTGGGATATCGGCAATACCCACTGTCAATCCTGCAAGAGTTGAGTGGTGGTAACCGAGGTTCTTCATACGGTCAAGTAGGGCAGAAGTTTCTGTCGTACGGAAACGTTTGAAGATTTCAGCAATGATATTTCCAAGATTTTTCTTCTTGAATGGAGGGTTGAGTTCAAGTTTGCTGATTGCTTCCTTGATATCTCCACCAAGTGGCAAGAAGTATTTAGCTGGGA
The DNA here is from genome assembly GCF_027497975.1 of Streptococcus sp. SM5. Taxonomy (NCBI): domain Bacteria; kingdom Bacillati; phylum Bacillota; class Bacilli; order Lactobacillales; family Streptococcaceae; genus Streptococcus; species Streptococcus sp. SM5. The sequence goes on from NZ_JAJNSC010000020.1 coordinate 24,985, forward strand.
CACCTTCTGTTAAGTTGGCATTGTTTGGTTCTTGCAAGTATGGTAGACCCTCTGGCATGATGTCGTTGAAGAGGATTTTACCAACTGTTGTAAGCAAGACCTTGTGTTTTTGCTCTTCTGTCCAAGGCTTGTTGAGGCTGTCTGTTGCGATACCAACACGTGAGTGAAGGTGAACATAACCATTACGGTAAGCCATAACCGCTTCGTCACGGTCTTTGAAGACCATTCCTTCACCTTCACGACCAGCTTCTTCCATAGTCAAGTAGTAGTTACCCAAAACCATGTCCTGAGATGGAGTAACAACTGGTTTACCATCTTTCGGGTTCAAGATGTGCTCAGCAGCTAGCATCAAGATACGAGCTTCTGCTTGGGCTTCTTCTGAAAGCGGTACGTGGATGGCCATTTGGTCCCCGTCAAAGTCGGCATTGTAGGCTTCACAGACAAGCGGGTGCAAGCGAAGTGCCTTACCATCAATCAAGACGGGTTCGAAGGCTTGGATACCCAAACGGTGAAGGGTCGGTGCGCGGTTCAAAAGAACTGGATGTTCTTTGATCACTTCTTCAAGAATATCCCAGATACGCTCATCTCCGCGTTCCACCAAGCGTTTAGCTGCTTTGACGTTTTGCACGATATCACGGGCAACGATTTCACGCATCACGAATGGTTTAAAGAGCTCGATAGCCATTTCACGTGGCACACCACATTGGTACATCTTAAGAGTTGGACCAACTGCGATAACGGAACGTCCTGAGAAGTCAACACGTTTACCGAGCAAGTTTTGACGGAAGCGTCCTTGTTTACCTTTAAGCATGTGGCTCAATGATTTCAGTGGACGGCTACCTGGTCCTGTGATTGGACGACCACGACGACCATTGTCAATCAAAGCGTCAACCGCTTCTTGAAGCATACGCTTCTCATTTTGAACGATAATACCTGGTGCATTCAACTCGAGCAAACGAGCCAAACGGTTGTTACGGTTGATAACACGGCGGTAAAGGTCATTCAAGTCAGATGAGGCAAAACGGCCACCATCCAACTGCAACATTGGACGAAGATCTGGTGGAATAACCGGAAGGATGTTGAGAATCATCCATTCAGGTTTGTTTCCAGACTTGTAAAAGGCATCCAAAACATCCAAACGACGGATAGCTTTGACACGTTTTTGTCCAGTAGCTGTTTTCAATTCTTCTTTGAGTTCAGCAATTTCTTTTTCAAGATCTACTTGTTTTAAAAGGTCTTGGATGGCTTCGGCACCCATCTTGGCAACGAATGATCCATAACCATATTCACGCAAGCGCTCACGGTATTCGCGCTCAGTCATGATAGACTTGTGCTCAAGTGGTGTATCCTTAGGATCAATCACCACATAAGCCGCAAAGTAGATAACTTCCTCGAGAGCACGAGGGCTCATATCAAGGGTCAAGCCCATACGGCTTGGAATCCCCTTGAAGTACCAGATGTGAGATACAGGAGCTTTCAACTCAATGTGCCCCATACGCTCACGACGAACTTTCGTACGCGTTACTTCAACCCCACAGCGGTCACAAACAATCCCTCTATAACGAATGCGTTTGTACTTACCACAAGCACATTCCCAGTCTTTTGTAGGACCAAAGATAACTTCATCAAAAAGTCCTTCACGTTCTGGTTTCAAGGTACGGTAATTGATTGTTTCAGGTTTTTTGACTTCTCCATAAGACCATGAACGGACTTTACTTGGAGAAGCTAGGGTGATTTGCATACTTTTAAAACGATTTACATCAACCACTATTTCTTCCCTTTCTATTCTAAGTGAACTGCTTATTCTTCTTCAGCAGCTTCTTCTGTTGCTTCCGCTTTTGTTGCTTTCTCAGCTTCTTCAGCTTCAAAGGCTGCTTTAGCCTCTTGGGCTGCTTTTTCGCGGGCTTTTTCAAGGTCATCTACGTGGATGACATCTTCGTCCATTCCTTCATCCAAGTCGCGAAGTTCCACTTCTTGGTCATCTTCGTCTAGGACACGCATGTCAAGACCAAGAGATTGCAATTCTTTGACAAGAACTCGGAAGGATTCTGGAACACCTGGTTTTGGAATTGGTTTTCCTTTTGTAATAGCTTCATAGGCTTTCAAACGTCCGTTGATATCGTCAGACTTGTAAGTCAAGATTTCTTGAAGAACATTTGACGCACCGTAGGCTTCAAGAGCCCAAACCTCCATCTCACCGAAACGTTGTCCACCAAACTGAGCTTTACCTCCGAGTGGTTGTTGGGTAACAGTTGAGTAAGGTCCGACTGAACGAGCGTGCAATTTATCATCAACCATGTGGTGGAGTTTGATCATGTACATGACTCCGACAGAAACACGGTTATCAAACGGTTCCCCAGTACGTCCATCGTAAAGGATTGTTTTGGCATCGCTATCCATACCAGCTTCTTTAACAGTTGACCAAAGGTCTTCAGAACTTGCTCCGTCAAAGACAGGTGTTGCGATGTGAATACCAAGAGTACGAGCAGCCATACCAAGGTGGAGCTCCATAACCTGACCGATATTCATACGTGATGGCACCCCAAGTGGGTTCAACATGATATCGACTGGAGTTCCATCTGGAAGGTAAGGCATGTCTTCTACAGGAACGATACGAGAGACAACCCCTTTATTTCCGTGACGTCCGGCCATCTTATCTCCGACCTTGATCTTGCGTTTTTGAGCGATGTAGACGCGAACCAGCATGTTGACACCTGATTGCAACTCATCTCCATTTGCACGTGTAAAGATTTTAACATCACGAACGACACCATCGGCACCGTGTGGTACACGAAGAGAAGTATCACGCACTTCACGAGATTTATCTCCGAAGATAGCGTGCAAGAGCCGTTCTTCAGCTGAAAGGTCTTTCTCCCCCTTAGGTGTTACTTTACCTACAAGGATATCGCCTTCTTTAACCTCAGCACCGATACGGATAATACCCATTTCGTCAAGGTCTTTGAGGGCATCTTCACCAACGTTTGGAATTTCGCGAGTGATTTCTTCAGGCCCAAGCTTTGTATCGCGTGTTTCTGATTCGTATTCTTCAAGGTGGACAGATGTGTAGACATCATCTTTCACCAAGCGTTCGCTCATGATAACAGCATCCTCGAAGTTGTAACCTTCCCAAGTCATGTAGGCAACGATTGGGTTTTGTCCAAGCGCCATTTCTCCATTTTCCATAGAAGGTCCGTCAGCGATGAAATCGCCTTTTTCAACGGCATCACCAACTTTTACAAGAGTGCGTTGGTTGTAAGCAGTACCTGAGTTTGAACGACGGAATTTTTGGATGTGGTAAACATCCAATGAACCATCTTCACGACGAACTTCTACCTTGTCAGCATCTGCATAGGTAACTTTACCGTCGTACTGAGCAATCACAGCAGCTCCTGAATCGTGGGCTGCTTGGTATTCCATACCAGTACCAACGTAAGGTGCTTTTGGATTAATCAATGGCACAGCCTGACGTTGCATGTTGGCTCCCATGAGGGCACGGTTGGAGTCATCGTTTTCCAAGAAAGGAATACATGCTGTCGCAACGGCAACTACCTGTTTTGGTGATACGTCCATGTAGTCAACAACATTAGCTGGATACTCTTGGTTGACCCCTTGGTGACGTCCCATAACAACTTTCTCAGCAAATGTTCCATCTTCATTCAGACGAGAATTAGCCTGTGCTACAGTAAATTCATCTTCTTCATCGGCTGTCAACCAAACGATTTCGTTTGTGACAACACCTGTTTCACGGTCAACCTTACGGTATGGTGTTTGAACAAAACCATATTTGTTCAAGTGTCCATAAGATGACAAGTTATTGATCAAACCGATGTTAGGTCCTTCAGGTGTCTCGATTGGACACATACGGCCGTAGTGAGTGTAGTGCACGTCACGTACTTCATATCCAGCGCGGTCACGTGTCAAACCACCAGGCCCTAAGGCTGACAAACGGCGTTTGTGAGACAACTCAGAAAGTGGGTTGTGTTGGTCCATGAACTGTGACAACTGTGATGAACCAAAGAATTCTTTAACTGCAGCTGTTACAGGGCGGATGTTGATAATTTGTTGTGGTGTCAAGACTTCATTGTCCTGAACAGACATACGTTCACGGACATTACGTTCCATACGAGAAAGTCCAAGACGTACTTGGTTGGCAAGCAATTCACCAACCGCACGGATACGACGGTTTCCAAGGTGGTCGATATCATCTACACGACCAAGTCCTTCAGCCAAATTGAGGAAGTAGCTCATTTCAGCAAGGATATCTGCAGGAGTGACGATACGAACCTTGTCATCTGGATTAGCATTACCGATGATCGTTACAACACGGTCTGGATCAGTTGGAGCAACAACCTTGAATTTTTGAAGAACAACTGGCTCAGTCACAACCGCTGCATCATTTGGAATGTAAACAATCTTGTTCAAGTCGCCATCCAAATGGCTTTCAATGCTTTCAATCACGCTACGAGTCATGACTGTTCCAGCTTCTACCAAGATTTCGCCTGTTTCAGGGTCTACCAATGGCTCAGCAATAGTTTGGTTAAGCAAGCGTGTTTTAACATTGAGTTTTTTATTGATTTTGTAACGACCGACAGCTGCCAAGTCATAACGACGTGGGTCAAAGAAACGAGCTACAAGCAAGCTACGTGAGCTTTCAGCAGTCTTAGGCTCACCTGGACGAAGACGTTCGTAAATTTCTTTCAAAGCTTCGTCGGTACGAGAGTCCATTGGGTTCTTATGGATATCTTTTTCAACAGTGTTGCGAACCAATTCACTATCACCAAAGATATCAAAAATTTCATCATCACCTGAGAAACCAAGCGCACGAACCAATGTCGTAAATGGAATCTTACGAGTACGGTCGATACGAGTGTAGGCGATATCTTTTGAGTCACTTTCAAGTTCCAACCAAGCTCCACGGTTAGGGATAACAGTTGAACCGTAGCCCACTTTACCGTTTTTATCAACTTTATCGTTAAAGTAAACACCCGGCGAGCGGACCAACTGAGATACGATGATACGTTCACCACCATTGATGATGAAAGTACCCATTTCTGTCATGATTGGGAAATCACCAAAGAAAACTTCTTGGGTTTTGATTTCGCCTGTTTCTTTATTGATCAAGCGGAAGGTTACAAAAATTGGTGCTGAGTAGCTAGCATCGTGAATACGAGCTTCTTCTAGCGTATATTTTGGTTCCTTGATTTCATATCCAACAAATTCCAACTCCATTGTGTCTGTGAAGTTTGAAATTGGCAATACATCTTCAAACACTTCCTTAAGACCATGGTCTAGGAAATCTTTGAATGAGTCAGTTTGAATTTCAATCAAATTTGGTAAGTCAAGAACTTCTTTGATTCTTGAAAAACTACGACGGGTACGATGTTTCCCGTATTGAACGTCATGTCCTGCCAAGATGATTCTCCTTTGTAAATAAATTCCAAGCCTTGTCAATCAGGCTTTTCTAATCGTCATATGGTTTTTAAAACCCCTATCACCGTGTCCTTTTGATGAATTTTCAGAATCTTTAAGTCTTTGTTACAAACACGCGAAATCCTGAAAAAAAGCACAAAAAGAGCAGCTAAATCTGACTTTTTCAGAAGATTTAACTGCTGTGAGCCTTGTCTGGACAATATTTCAGACAAAACCTACGACAAATGATTATTCATATTATACCCTATTTAGCTAGATTTTTCAAGGGGATTGACGAATTTTTGACAAAATCTTTTCCTTTAAGAAATACTGGCTGAATCGTAACAAAATTTGTTGCTATTTTTTCTTTTAGTTTAATTTTAGGAAAACGCTTGCATATTCTTTTACTAAGTGCTATACTGATATAGAAATTTATTGATTGGAGAATCATTATGAGAAAAACACCATCTCACACTGAGAAAAAAATGGTTTACAGCATCCGTTCCCTCAAAAATGGAACTGGTTCTGTCCTTATTGGAGCAAGCCTTGTTCTGCTTGCCATGGCTACACCAACTATTTCAGCCAACGAAAATACTACAAGCAATAAGGGAACTAGTAATGAAACCACTACTGCCCTTGCACAGCCTCTTACTGATACAGCAACGAGCTCTGGTAAGAAGGAAAGTGATATTTCTTCGCCAAAAAATGCAAACGCTTCCCTAGAGAAAAAAGAAGAAAAACAACCTGCAACAGAGGCACCCACTCCGGCTGCAACTCCCGCCGATTCCGCACCACAAACCGGGCAAGAACGTTCCAATGAGCCAACTACTTCTACGAGTCCAGTAACGACTGAAACTAAGGCAGAAGAGCCAATAGAAGACAACTACTTCCGTATCCATGTCAAAAAGCTTCCTGAAGAAAACAAGGATGCTCAAGGACTATGGACTTGGGACGATGTTGAAAAACCATCTGAAAATTGGCCTAACGGAGCCTTATCCTTCAAGGATGCCAAAAAAGATGACTACGGCTACTACCTAGATGTCAAATTAAAGGGAGAACAAGCCAAGAAAATTAGCTTCCTCATCAATAATACAGCTGGGAAAAATCTAACCGGCGATAAATCGGTAGAGAAACTGGCACCAAAAATGAATGAGGCTTGGTTGGACCAAGATCACAAGGTTTTCTCTTACGAGCCACAACCTGCAGGAACTATTCGCGTCAACTACTACCGTACAGATGGCAACTATGACAAGAAATCTCTCTGGTACTGGGGAGATGTGAAAAATCCAAGTAGTGGTGAATGGCCTAACGGAACAGACTTTACGGCTACAGGCAAATATGGTCGCTATATTGATATTCCACTCAAAGATGCAGCTAAAGATCTTGGATTTTTATTATTAGACAGAAACAAACAAGGAGACGATGTGAAAATCCGTAAAGAAGATTATAAGTTCACAGATTTGAAAAATCATAGCCAAATTTTCCTAAAAGATGATGACGAAACCATCTACACCAACCCCTACTATGTGCACGATATCCGCATGACAGGAGCTCAACACGTGGCTAAATCTCGTATCGAAAGCAGTTTTTCTACCCTCGTTGGAGCTAAGAAAGACGATATCCTCAAACACTCCAGCATCACTGATTACCAAGGGAATAAAGTAGCTATCACAGACGTGGAAGTGGATGAAGCAGGTAAAAAAGTAACCTACATCGGCAACTTCTCTGACACTCAACACCCGTACACTGTCAGTTACAATTCAGACCGATTTACCACACGTTCAAGCTGGCGCCTCAAGGATGAGTCCTACAGTTACGATGGTCCACTCGGCGCAACTCTAAAAGAAGATGGCAAGCGTGTTGACCTCACCCTTTGGTCACCAAGTGCTGATAAGGTTTCTGTCGTTGTCTACGACAAGAATGACCCTGAAAAAGTAGTTGGAACTGTCGCTCTTGAAAAAGGGGAAAGAGGAACTTGGAAGCAAACTCTGAATGAAAACTCTGGTCTCGGTATCAGCAACTACACTGGCTACTACTACCACTACCAAATCGAGCGCCAAGGTAAAACTGTTCTTGCACTCGATCCTTACGCTAAATCCCTCGCTGCTTGGAATAGTGACGAAGCCAAGATTGACGATGCCCATAAAGTTGCTAAAGCTGCCTTTGTAGATCCAGCTAAACTAGGACCTCAAGACTTGACTTATGGTAAGATTCGCAACTTCAAATCGCGCGAAGATGCTGTCATCTATGAAGCTCATGTGCGTGACTTCACTTCAGATCCTGCCATCGCAAAAGATTTGACTAAGCCATTTGGTACCTTTGAAGCCTTTATCGAAAAACTAGACTACCTCAAAAACTTGGGTGTAACCCACATCCAGCTCCTTCCAGTCTTGTCTTACTACTTTGTCAATGAGTTGAAGAACCACGAACGCTTATCTGACTATGCTTCAAGCAACAGCAACTACAACTGGGGATATGACCCTCAAAACTACTTCTCCTTGACTGGTATGTATTCAAGCGATCCTAAGAATCCAGAAAAACGAATCGCAGAATTTAAAAACCTCATCAACGAGATCCACAAACGTGGCATGGGAGCTATCCTGGATGTAGTGTATAACCATACAGCTAAAGTCGATATCTTTGAAGATTTAGAGCCAAACTACTACCACTTTATGGATGCTGATGGGACACCTCGCACTAGCTTTGGTGGTGGACGCTTGGGGACAACCCACCATATGACCAAACGCCTCCTAGTTGACTCTATCAAATATCTAGTTGATACCTACAAAGTAGATGGATTCCGCTTCGATATGATGGGAGACCATGATGCAGCTTCTGTCGAAGAAGCATACAAGGCTGCACGCACCCTCAATCCAAATCTAATCATGCTGGGTGAAGGTTGGAGAACCTATGCCGGTGATGAAAACATGCCTACTAAAGCTGCTGACCAAGATTGGATGAAACATACCGATACTGTCGCAGTCTTCTCAGACGACATCCGTAACAACCTCAAGTCTGGTTATCCAAACGAAGGGCAACCTGCCTTTATCACAGGCGGCAAGCGTGATATCAACACTATCTTCAAAAATCTCATTGCTCAACCAACCAACTTTGAAGCAGATAGTCCTGGAGATGTCATCCAATACATCGCAGCCCATGATAACTTGACCCTCTTTGACATCATCGCCCAATCTATCAAAAAAGATCCAAGCAAAGCTGAGAACTATGCTGAAATTCACCGTCGTTTGCGACTTGGAAACCTCATGGTCTTGACAGCTCAAGGAACTCCATTTATCCACTCTGGTCAGGAATATGGTCGCACCAAACAATTCCGTGACCCAGCCTACAAGACTCCAGTAGCAGAGGACAAACAACCAAACAAATCTCACTTGTTGCGTGATAAGGACGGCAATCCATTTGACTATCCTTACTTCATCCATGACTCTTACGATTCGAGTGATGCTATTAACAAGTTTGACTGGACTAAGGCTACAGATGGAAAAGCATATCCTGAAAATGTCAAGAGCCGTGACTATATGAAAGGGTTGATTGCCCTTCGTCAATCTACAGATGCCTTCCGACTTAAGAGTCTTCAAGATATCAAAGACCGTATTCGCCTCATCACTGTCCCAGGTCAAAATGGTGTGGAGAAAGAGGATGTAGTGATCGGTTACCAAATCACTGCTCCAAACGGTGATATCTACGCAGTCTTTGTCAATGCGGACGAAAAAGCTCGCGAATTTAATTTGGGAACTGCCTTCGACCACCTCAGAAATGCTGAAGTTTTGGCAGATGAAAACCAAGCAGGACCAGTAGGAATTGCCAACCCTCAAGGCCTTGAATGGACTGAAAAAGGATTGAAATTAAATGCCCTTACTGCCACTGTTCTTCGAATCGCTCAAGGCGGTGCCATCGTTGCCCCAGCTGTGGAAGAAAAACCAGAATTTGACCTTTCTAGCTTAAAACAAGAACAAGAGCAAAATAACAGCCAAGACAATATGTCAAACCGAGTAGTCAAACCGGAACAGCAAACTCCAGCTCCACAAACTAAACCTGATTCTGCAAAACCAGATACAAAAGTAGCTGATGCAGAAAATAAACCTAACCAAGCTACAGCTGATTCACAAGCTGAACTACCAAATACAGGAACCAAAAATGATCACAAACTCCTGTTTGCAGGAATTAGTCTCCTTGCTCTTCTAGGTCTCGGGTTCTTGCTAAAAAACAAAAAAGAGAACTAAACTAGCCCTCCTATAGAACTATCCCCCAAGCCTTAACGCTCGGGGGATTGATTTTTATACAATATTTGTCGTCCTAATAAGCTTGATTAGGATTTTTTATTTAGCCTCTTTCATGGCAAAGTAAGCCCGAACTTTTGGTGCAACTTGAGTGCCAAAAAGTTCGATGGCTCTCAGAACTTGTTCATGTGGCATAGAACCAAGCGGTAGGTGCAACATAAAGCGGTCCAAGCCTAAATCCTCAATCATGCGAATCAATTTTTCTGCTACCTGATCAGGATTACCCACAAACATGGCTCCATTTGGTCCAACTTGCTCCAAATATTGTTCATAACGCAATTCCTGCCAGTGTGGACGGTCTTTGGAAATAGCATCCACTACTTGCTTGGTCGGATGGAAATAATCTTTCACAGCCTGCTCGCCATCCTCAGCAATCCAACCCCAAGAATGGGCTCCGACCTTCAGCTCATGACTGGCATGGCCCGCTTCGCTCCCAATCTCACGATAGGCCTGAATCAACTTTTTAAAATAACGCGGATTGCCACCAATAATAGCATAGACAATCGGCAGCCCCGCCTGAGCAATCTTCACTGTTGATTCAACATGACCACCTGTCGCTATCCACAAGGGCAATTTGTCCTGAACTGGACGAGGATAAACTTCTTTGCCAGAGATTGTTTGGGTCAATCGACCTTGCCAATCTAGTTTTATCTTTTCATTGACTAATTGAAGCAAGTCTAATTTCTCATCAAAAAGAGCTTCGTAGTCTTTCAAATCATAGCCAAACAAGGGAAAAGATTCCGTGAAAGAACCCCTTCCGGCCATAATCTCCGCACGTCCATTTGACAAAGCATCGATAGTGGCATATTGTTGGAACAATCGAATCGGATCCATACTTGAGAGAATGCTGACTGCACTGGTCAAACGAATCTTCTTGGTATTGACTGCCCCAGCTGCCAGAACAATCTCTGGCGCAGATATCGCAAAATCCGCTCGATGGTGCTCACCAATCCCATACACATCCAAACCAACCTTGTCAGCCAGTTCAATCTCTGCCAGCAACTGGCGAATGCGTTCAGCATGACTGTAAGTTTGCCCAGTCCCTTCAAGCTCCGTTGTTTCTCCAAATGTTGAAATTCCCAATTCTACCACAGTGATTCTCCTTGTCTATTCCGGTCCTTCATTTTGAAAAATTATTCTAACACGAATCTTGAGTACAAGCAACCGATTTGCTCACAAGAAAAAGCCTAGATAACTAGACTTTTTAAGCTTATTCTACCGTTACTGACTTAGCAAGGTTACGTGGTTTGTCCACATCAAGCCCACGGTGGAGTGTTGCAAAGTAAGCGACTAATTGCGTTGGCACGACCATTGAAATTGGTGAGAGGTAAGGGTGTACAGTCGTAAGGACGATATCATCTGTATCTTTGGCAACATTTTCTTCTGCAATAGTGAGAACCTTGGCACCACGGGCTGCCACCTCTTGGATATTTCCACGAGTGTGGTTGGCAAGGACTGGATCTGACAAGAGAGCCAAAACAGGCGTTCCTTCTTCAATCAAGGCAATAGTTCCGTGCTTGAGTTCTCCTGCCGCAAAGCCTTCACACTGGATATAAGAAATCTCTTTGAGTTTAAGGCTTGCTTCCATAGCTACGTAGTAATCTTGACCACGCCCAATATAAAAGGCGTTGCGAGTTGTTTCAAGAAGCTCACGAACCTTGGCTTCAATGGTTTCTTTCTCTGAAAGAGTTGATTCGATAGACTGAGCTACGATTGACAACTCATGAACCAAGTCAAAGACTTGCGCTTTAGCATTGCCATTTGCTTCTCCTACTGCTTTTGCAAGAAAAGCAAGGGCTGCAATTTGTGCTGTATAAGCCTTTGTTGATGCTACGGCAATTTCAGGACCTGCATGAAGGAGCATGGTATGATTGGCTTCACGTGAAAGAGTTGAACCTGGTACGTTTGTCACTGTCAAGCTTGGGATTCCCATTTCATTAGCCTTGACCAAAACCTGACGGCTATCCGCCGTTTCACCAGACTGACTGATAAAGATGAAGAGTGGTTTCTTGCTGAGAAGTGGCATACCGTAACCCCACTCAGATGAAATTCCAAGTTCAACTGGTGTATCTGTCAATTCTTCCAACATTTTCTTAGAAGCAAATCCTGCGTGGTAAGATGTCCCAGCTGCAAGGATGTAGATACGGTCTGCGTCTTGAACAGCCTGGATGATAGCTGGGTCTACTACTACTTGACCAGCCTCATCTGTGTAGGCTTGGATGAGTTTACGCATAACAGTTGGTTGCTCGTCAATTTCCTTAAGCATGTAGTAAGGGTAAGTTCCTTTACCGATATCTGACAAGTCTAGCTCAGCAGTGTAGCTAGCACGCTCACGACGATTTCCATCATAGTCTTGAACTTCCACACTATCAGCCTTGACGATTACCAACTCTTGGTCATGAATTTCCATGTATTGGTTGGTTTCACGAATCATAGCCATAGCATCTGAGCAGACCATGTTATATCCTTCCCCAAGACCAATCAAAAGTGGTGATTTATTCTTAGCTACGTAGATAACTTCAGGATCTTGTGAGTCAACCAAGGCAAAGGCATAAGAACCACGGATGATGTGAAGAGCTTTTTTGAAGGCTTCAAGAACTGACAAGCTATCTTCTTCTGCAAATTTTCCAATCAAGTGAACGGCGATTTCCGTATCTGTTTGCCCTTTGAAGTGGTGACCTGCAAGGTATTCTTCCTTGATTTCAAGGTAGTTCTCAATCACCCCATTGTGCACCAAAACAAAACGTTCTGTCTCAGAGCGGTGTGGGTGAGCATTGTCTTCCGTTGGTTTCCCGTGAGTCGCCCAACGAGTATGTCCGATACCAGTTGTTCCCTCAACACCAGCTGTCTTGGCAGACAATTCTGCTATACGACCAACAGCCTTGACTAGATGGTTTTCAGCACCACCTAGAACAAAAATCCCCGCAGAATCATAGCCACGGTATTCGAGCTTTTCAAGTCCTTGAATCAAAATATCAGTTGCATTTGTGTTCCCAACAACACCAACAATTCCACACATAGTATATACGACACAGACCAGCTGTGCTTTCTCCTTAAAATTGGTATAGTCTAATTCCTCTTTTATAGAATCAGCAAAAACAGTATATACTTGTTTCTTTCACTTGTCAAGAGTAAAAATTGGTATAGTTCATATCAACTTCTTATAAATAAAAAACTCTGACCAATTAGGATAATCAGTCAGAGTCCTTTTTAAAATCCATTATTATCGCTTAATTCCTTGAACCAATGCCCTGATTTTTTCAGACGACGTTCTTGCGTTTCCAAGTCTAATTCGACCAAACCATAGCGATTTTTATAACTGTTGAGCCATGACCAGCAGTCAACAAAGGTCCAAATCAAGTAGCCCTTACAGTTGGCTCCATCTTCAATGGCACGGTGCAGTTCACGAAGATGACCTTTTACAAAGTCAATACGGTAATCATCTTGAATCATTCCATCTTGACGGAATTTTTCTTCCCCTTCAACACCCATGCCATTCTCAGTCAACATCCACTCGATATTGCCATAATTTTCCTTGATATTTTGGGCAATATCATAAATCCCTTGCTCATAAATCTCCCAGCCACGATGAGGATTGATTTTACGTCCAGGCATCACATAAGGCTCGTAAAAATGTTCTGGTAAGAGTGGACTCTCTGGATGCTTAGCAAATCGAGGCGCCATAACACGCAAAGGTTGATAGTAGTTGACACCAAGGAAGTCCACTGTATTGTCACGAATGAGCTTCAACTCCTCCTCTGTAGCATCAGGCAAGAGACCGTATTCATGTAAGATTTCTACCAACTCCTGTGGATAAGTCCCCAAAACAGACGGATCTAAGAAAGATTGGGCCTGAAAAAGATCCGCAATGCGAGCAGCCTTGACATCAGCAGGATGCTGGCTACGTGGATAAGCCGGTGTCAAGTTGAGGACAATCCCAATCTTGGAATCAGGCAAGAGTTCATGACAGGCCTTAACCGCCCGACTGCTGGCCAATTGTGTATGATAAGCTACTTTAACGGCTGCCTCTGCATCCACCTTATGTGGATAATGGGCATCGTAAAAATATCCAAATTCTACTGGAACAATTGGCTCGTTAAAGGTAATCCATTGATCCACTAAATCTCCATAAGTCTCAAAACAAAAACGAGCATAGTCTTCATAGGCTGAGACAGTCGCCTTATTTTCCCAACCATCACCATCCTCTTGAAGGACAAAAGGCAAATCAAAATGATAAAGATTGACTAAAAGACGAATCCCTTTGGCCTTAATAGCCTCAAAAACCTTACGGTAAAAATCTACACCCTGATAATTGACTTTTCCACTCCCTTGTGGAAAAATCCGTGACCACTGAATAGAAGTTCGAAAGGCCGTGTGACCAGTTTCTAACAAGAGCTCGATATCCTGTTCCCAGTTTTCATAAAAAGTCGATGTCTTATCTGGACCAATTCCATTATAGTAACGATTTGGCTCCACTTGGTACCAATAATCCCAGAGATTATCTCCCTTACCGTCACCAGCTACACGTCCTTCTGTTTGTGGTCCAGAAGTAGAGGATCCCCAGACAAAATCCTTTGGAAATCTTAGCATACATTTACCTCTTTATCTACTCATTTTTCCTATTATACAGAAAAAACAAGGTAAAAACTAGTTACATTTTTTCCTTGTTTTTCTTCTGATTATAGTTTTTATTTCTTGCTAAGGATTTCAAGCGTTTCAAGCACGTTATCTGCATGAACTTCGATGGTATCACCAGTCGCTTTAATCTTCACTTCTACGATGCCATCGGCTGCTTTTTTACCAACAGTGATACGGATTGGCAATCCAATCAAGTCGCTATCACTGAATTTCACTCCAACACGTTCGTTACGGTCATCCGTCAAGACTTCGTAACCAGCTCCCATCAAGCTTGCCTCAAGCTTTTCTGTCAAAGTCTGGGCTTCTTCATCCTTAACATTGACAGTGATCAAGTGCACATCAAATGGTGCCAATTCTTTAGGGAAGTTGATTCCCCAAGCGTAACGGTATTCACCTTTTGGCGTTTTGTTAACAAAGAGGCGAGCGTGTTGCTCCATCACTGCTGAAAGGAGACGACTGACACCGATACCGTAACATCCCATGATAATTGGCACAGCACGGCCATTTTCATCCAAAACATCTGCTCCCATGCTTGCTGAATAGCGAGTGCCGAGTTTGAAGATGTGACCAATTTCGATACCACGCGCAAAGTTAAGGACTCCTTGCCCGTCTGGGGAAATTTCACCCTCACGAACTTCACGGATATCCACATATTCTGCAGTAAAATCACGACCTGGGTTCACACCAGTCAAGTGGTAGCCATCTTCATTAGCTCCCACAACTGCATTGCGAACATCTTGCACCTTACGGTCTGCGATGATTTTAACATTATCTGGCAAACCAACTGGGCCAAGTGAACCAAATCCTGCTTGCACAACACTTGCCACTTCTTCTTCGCTAGCAACGTCAAAGAAATCTGCTCCCAAGTGGTTTTTCAACTTGACTTCGTTAAGTTGATCATTTCCAACTAGAAGGGCTGCAACAAGCTCTCCATCTGCCATGTAGAAGAGGGTTTTGATCGTTTGCTCTTCTGGAACGTTGAGGAAGGCTGCAACTTCATCGATTGATTTAACATCTGGTGTTGCAACACGAGTCACTTCTTCTTCAGCAACGACACGGTTGCTTGGTTTGTACTCGTTTGTTGCCATTTCCAAGTTAGCCGCATAGCTAGATTCACTTGAGTAAGCAATGGTATCTTCACCAGAGACCATCCATTTAAGCAATTCTGCCTTGATTTCTTCTTGCACTTCCGCAGGAATTTCGTCAAATGAGGCAACTGACTTGTCCAAGACAACCCATCGATCAAGGTCTGTACGAGCAGGTGTAATAGCCATAAATTCTTGGCTGTCCTTACCACCCATGGCTCCACCGTCACCGATGATAGCCTTGAAATCTAAACCACTACGAGTGAAAATACGCTCATAAGCAGCCTTGTACTCATCGTAAACACTGTCCAAGCTATCATAGTTAGCGTGGAAACTGTAAGCATCCTTCATGATGAACTCACGTGTACGAAGAAGTCCATTACGTGGGCGTTTTTCATCACGATACTTAGGCTGGATTTGATAAAGGTTAAGTGGCAACTGCTTGTAAGACTTAACAGAATCACGGACAATAGCTGTAAATGTTTCTTCGTGAGTTGGACCTAGGATAAAGTCTGATTTTTCACGGTTTTTTAGTTTGTAAAGGTCTTCACCATAAGTTTCATAACGACCTGATTCGCGCCACAGTTCTGCACTGAGAAGGGCTGGAGCCAACATCTCAACCGCACCAATCTTGTCGAATTCTTGGCGCATGATATTTTTGGCTTTTTCAATCACACGGTTGGCAAGTGGTAGATAAGAATAAACACCTGCTGAAACTTGGCGAACATAACCAGCTCGCAACATAAGAGCGTGGCTGATAACTTGGGCATCGCTTGGCATTTCGCGAAGCGTTGGGATAGGCATTTTACTTTGTTTCATAATATTCCTCGATTATCTAAAAAAGAGTCGCATGATGTCATTCCAGGTCACAGCAATCATCAAGACAACCATGATGACCACTCCGGCCAAAGTGACATAGGTTTCAATTTCTTGTTTCAATGGTTTGCGGCGGATAGCTTCTAGGATATTGAGCACAATCTTACCACCATCCAAGGCTGGAATCGGAATCAGATTAAAAATCCCAATATTGATAGAAATTATTGCCAAGAAGTACAAGACATTTTCAATTCCATTTTTAGCAGCATCACTACTTGCCTTAAAGATGGCAACAGGGCCACCTAGCTTGTTCAAATCCGGTTGGAAAATCAGATCTTTCAGAGCTGATAGAATTCGGAGAGCTGAGTCAGCAGCAGTTGTAAAACCACCTACAAACATGGACAGAAAATCTGACTTAATCCCCGGTTGAACACCTAGAAGGTAACGACCTTGACTTTCTTCTGGGGTAACCGTTACTTGTTTGTCACTACCATTTTCAGAAATAGTCACATCCAAGGTCGGGGCCGTCTTATCTTTGGTTTCTGATTCCACAGCCTGAATCAAACTTTCCCAGTTGCTAACCTCATGTGAGCCAATCTTGGTAATTTGTGCCGTTTCTGGTACTCCTACCTTAGCCAAAGCCCCTTGAGGCATAATATGGAACTGGTTGGTATCGACATCTCTGACACCACCCTGCATGAAGATTAAAATCCAGAAAACAACGACACCTAAGATAAAGTTGTTCATGGGGCCTGCAAAGTTAGTAATGAGTTTCCCCCAGATAGTCGCATTTTGATATTGAACATCTAAAGGTGCAATCCGAACCTCAGTTCCATCTGCTTCCACAACCGTTGCGTCGTGATCCACTGCAAATGTTTTTTCTTCTTCCAGAACCAGTCCTTTGATAAAGAGCTTGTCTTCAAAGTCAAATTGGGTCACCTGCATAGGAAGAGCTGTTTGATCCAATTTTTTACCTGAGAGATTGATGCGTTTAACCTTACCATCATCAGTAAGCGTCAAACTGACAGGAGTTCCTGTCTTGATTTCAGTTGTATCATCACCCCAACCGGCCATGCGAACGTAGCCTCCCAGAGGCAAGATGCGAATGGTATATGCAGTTCCATCCTTGCCAATATGAGCAAAGATCTTGGGTCCCATGCCAATGGCAAATTCACGCACTAGAATCCCTGATTTCTTGGCAAAGTAGAAGTGTCCGAACTCGTGCACCACTACAATAATCCCAAAAACCAGAATAAAGGTTAAAATTCCGAGCATAGTATTTCCTCCGTCTTCTGGTTAAAAGAGTCCAAATAAGTGCATGATTGGAAATACAAGCAACATACTATCGAAACGATCCAAAACACCACCATGTCCAGGGATAAATTTCCCAGAATCCTTGACACCAAAGTGACGCTTAATCGAACTTTCTAGTAAATCACCAAATTGTCCAGCAATGCTAAAGAAAATAGCAAAGACGGACATCTTGTAAACTCCATACGGAAGAGCAACTGTACTGTCAACTATCATAAAGATAATGGTTACTAAAATAGCTCCTAAAATACCACCCAAGGCCCCCTCAAAGGTTTTATTAGGAGAAACCGTTGGAGCTAGTTTTCGTTTACCATAGTTCATCCCAGCAAGATAAGCACCACTATCAGTCGCCCAGACGATACACAAGGCTAAGAGAGCCTTATCCAAACCTGCGACACGAGCATCTAGTAAGGCATTGAATCCAAAGCCCACGTAAAAGCTCATAGCCAGAGGGAAAACAGCATCCTCAATCGTATAAGACTTGCTAAAAACAGTCGTTCCTAACATGATTGAAATTAACACACTATAAGCAACCACATTCCCATCAACTGGCAAAAAAGTCAAGTAATTCTCCAAGGGAATGGTCAAAGCAAAGGTTGCAAAGAGGGTCAAGAGCCCCTCCATCGTCATGGTCTCTAGACCTCTCATCTTCAAAAGTTCATGCATGGCTAGCATGGCTATGATTCCAATTGCTATCTGAAGCAAGAGTCCCCCAATCATTAAAATCGGTAGGAAAATAGCCAGTGCAATCCCTGCAAACAAGGTTCTTTTCTGTAAATCCTGTGTCATATTTCCTCCTAAACTCCTCCAAATCGGCGTTGTCGACGATTGTAGGCAAGAATGGCTTCCTGCAAGGCTACTTCGTCAAAATCAGGCCACAAGGTATCCGTAAAATAGAGCTCACTATAGGCTCCCTGCCATGGAAGAAAATTACTCAAACGCAATTCTCCACTAGTACGGATAATCAAGTCTGGATCTCGTACTTCCTTAGGCAAATGCTGGGTAAAGAGATAGTTGCCAATCAATTCCTCTGTGATGTCACCTGGGTTGATTTTAGCATCTAACACATCCTGGGAAATCAACTTAAGTGCCTGTGTAATCTCAGCACGTCCACCATAGTTAAGAGCAAAGTTAAGAATCAAACCTGTATTGTTCTTAGTCAATTCCTCAGCCTTGGTTAAAGCTTCAAAGGTTTGCTTAGGCAGGCGGTCCGTCTCCCCAATCATTTGAATCTTAACATTATTCGCATGCAGTTCAGGGACATAATTGTCATAAAACTCTACGGGCAAGTTCATGATAAACTTGACCTCCTGATCGGGGCGGGTCCAGTTTTCCGTAGAAAAAGCATAGACCGTAATAACCTTAACGCCCAGTTTGTTTGCTGCCTTGGTCACAGTTTGTAATGCTTCCATACCCGCCTTGTGTCCAAAAACTCGCGGTTGCATACGTTTTTTAGCCCAACGGCCGTTCCCATCCATGATGATGCCGATATGAGCAGGAACCTGTGTCGGAACTTCTACTTCCACAGCCTTATCTTTCTTAAAAAATCCAAACATGATCTTATTCCTATTCAAAAATCTATCGTTTCATTATACCATATTTCCCTATTTTCTTCTATCACTAAGCTATTTATTCTCAGGCACCAAGCCCATTTTTCAAAAAAAATAAGTCGCCTGATTGGGCGACTCTATTTTTTATAGGGAGATTATTATGAAAAAGTTTTAGGAGTTTAAGTTAAGGTCTTCTTAACTTATGAAATAAGTATACACTTCCTAACTTAAAGTTTCCTTAAGTATTTTTAAAAATCAAATTTTTCCATTTCTCCTGCCAATTTTTCTTAGATAGCCGTATTTGATAGAGAGCCATTCGATCTTCATTTTCTAAAAAATGAGGAGTTGGGCGAACTTGAAAAGTCAAAATATCCTCTAGTCCATAAGGAGTAAATAATTCTAAAGCGGAGTCTTCATGCAAGCGAAGCCCAACCGCCGTACACCGTTCTGGATACTTACTCATAGCATCACGAGAGCTGGTATAGGGCGCAGTATGAGGACTGTGCTGGTGCATATAGACCTGATTTTTCAATTCCCACTGGTACTGAGAAAAATCCGCTCTCAACTTGTTCTCTATAGCCAGCGTTTCTTCATAACTCACATCTGGGTCAAAGAAAATCACATCCACATCTGTTTCACGGTCAAAAGCTGGTCTGTCTGACAAGAGATTCCAGATGAAATTTCGTACCGAACCTGCTGCCAACCAGGAATCTGTCAACTCCAGTTTTCGGATGATAGTCAGAATAGCCATCATATCCTGATTTTCTCTAAAAGCATCTAGAATTTCTTGCTCATTTTTCATTGTATTCATACCCTAAATGTTCATATGCCTTGGCCGTTGCCACCCGTCCAGAACGTGTTCGCATGATAAAACCTTTCTGGATTAGGTAAGGTTCGTACATATCCTCAACCGTCTCACGCTCTTCAGCGATATTCACAGAAAGTGTTCCTAGTCCGACAGGACCACCATCATACATCTCAATCATGGTACGAAGGATTTTTTGGTCCACATAGTCCAAACCTTCATGGTCAACATCCAGCATAGTCAGAGCCTTAT
The DNA here is from genome assembly GCF_027497975.1 of Streptococcus sp. SM5. Lineage (NCBI taxonomy): Bacteria > Bacillati > Bacillota > Bacilli > Lactobacillales > Streptococcaceae > Streptococcus > Streptococcus sp. SM5. Next base: position 45,149 of record NZ_JAJNSC010000020.1, read on the forward strand.
CGGTAATAAGATCATCAATAACCCCATTCCCCATAATCTGGGCAAAATCGCGCACGCGCTTGAGGAGACGATTGGCAATACGAGGGGTTCCACGACTACGCAAGGATAACTCAGATGCTGCCTCATGAGTAATTTCCATCTCAAAAATATCTGCTGTCCGCTCAACAATTTCTGTCAAATCAGCATGGGCATAGTATTCCATATGACCTGTAATCCCAAAACGTGCCCGTAGCGGATTTGAGAGCATACCAGCCCGAGTCGTCGCACCAATCAAGGTAAAAGGTGGCAACTCCAAATGAACACTGCGACTGCCTTCACCAGCCCCAATCATGATATCAATGTAGAAATCCTCCATAGCACTATAAAGCACCTCTTCCACTGACATGGGCAAGCGATGAATCTCATCAATAAAGAGAACGTCTCCAGGCTCCAAATCATTCAAAATCGCTACCAGATCCCCCGCTTTTTCGATAATAGGCCCTGACGTTTGCTTGAGATTGACTCCCAGTTCATTAGCAATGACAAAAGCCATGGTTGTTTTCCCAAGTCCTGGAGGGCCAAATAAGAGTACATGGTCCAGCGCTTCATCCCGCATTTTAGCAGCTTCGATAAAGATTTGAAGCTGGTCCTTGACCTTGTCCTGCCCAATATATTCACGTAAATACTGAGGACGGAGCGTGCGTTCCACTAACTCCTCATCCCCCATAATCTCATTGTCTAAAATTCTACTCATGGCTCTATTATATCAAAAATCCAGCCCGCAAACAAAAAAGCCACCTAATTAGGCGACTTCCGACTTTAGCACGTATGTGGTATAATATTGTTCGGCACTGCTACACCGCCTACGAAAGGAGGTGAGATAGCCCATGATGGAATTAGTACTCAAAACTATCATCGGACCAATTGTGGTCGGTGTCGTTCTTCGATTAGTCGATAAATGGCTAAACAAGGACAAATAGTGTCAAAAAAGACCTCAAGCTTAATGTGGAAGTTAGCTTGAGGTCTTTTCTAGTCCATGATATAGAACTAGTACTCAATTCCTTTTTATTATCCCACAGTTCACAAAATTTGTCAAAGGTTTATATCCTCAGCTTCTCAAGCTTTAACCGTTTTACAACAAGACTTTCAAGTTTAAGAGAAAGTTAGGGATTCTATCAATTTCATAGAAATTTTGATTTAGTAAACGAAGAGACAATCTTACATGTCACTCCTCATTTAATACGCCACTACTAGACAAGCAAAATCATTATTACAGCAGTTCCAGTCCTTCAATTAACAGTCACTTACAATCAAATTGAGGTTGAAGTAGCTGAAGCGACAACAGACCTATTTCTTAGTCATATTTCCTAAAAAAGTCCCCGCCAATTTCCCGACCAAAATCCGAAAAATATCGGAAAATGATTTTTAGAATGGTCCCCAAAAGCCTGAAATAGAGCCAAAAAACTCCACCTGATTGGGTGGAGTTAAGGGAGATTATTATGAAAAAGAAAAGTTTAGGTTTTATTAAATAAAGTTAGGAGGTCTTTATTTAATGACTATATGATACAAGACGAAGCTTAAAACTAGCTTAACTTTTCTCAAATTCTACCATTTTTCAAAAAATTACTATCACCATCACCTCGTTCCACAAAAAAGCCACCTGATTGGGTGACTTCATTAGGAGATTATGATGAAAAAAAGTTTTAGGATTTCATTAAATAAAATTAGGAGGTCTTTATTTAATGACTATATGATACTAGACCATCCTTAAACTTTGCTTAAGAAAAAACTAGTGTTGTTATTTTTCTCGATTTACCCAAGTCATCCCTATACAATTATAGGTGGATAAGATTTCAAAACCCATAGAACGATAAAATCTCAAGGTTCTTTCTGTCTGTTCTGTCACCAGCTGGACTTGATAGACATCTTTGTAATCCTCTAAAGCCTCTTTCATTAGGGCACTACCAATCCCTTGACGCTGATAGATAGGTAAAACGATTAAATCCTGAACCAATACTGATGAAAAACCATCACCAATCAAACGAATCAAGCCAACTATTTTCTCTCCATCAAATGCTAAATACATAGCAAGCGAATGAGATAAGGCCTGCTCCAGCATCTCTGATTGATCGGTATAATTTGTCCAACCGACAGCCTGATAGAGATGCAAAACATCCTCTAACTTGACAATTTCTTGCTTTTTAATAGCAATCATATCAACACCTCTTAAAACTCTCTCAAGCTCTTGTACTGTCGTCCATTTTTACCAAAATTTTCAGGAGCCAACCATGTTTCTAAACGAGCTTTGACTTGAGGCCAGTCGTTATCAATCATAGACAACCAATCCGTATCCCTCGTACGCCCCTTATAAACGACTGCCTGACGGAAGGTTCCTTCATAGACAAATCCCAAACGCTCCGCAGCTCGTCTGGATGGTAGATTAAGAGAATCACATTTCCACTCATAGCGACGATAGTGAAGTTCTTCAAAAACATAGCGCGCCAATAGATACTGAGCTTCTGTCCCTATTCGTGTTCCCCTGAGTTCTGGAGAAAAAGTGACTGCTCCCACTTCTATTACTCGGTTATTCTGGTCAATACGCATGAGTGAAAAAGTTCCCAAGGCCTTACCAGTTTCCTTGTCTACAATCGCATAGTAAAAGCGATCCTTACGAGCCAACATCTGATTTAAAACGGCAACCAGCTCCTCCATATCCGCCACTGGTTCCTGAAAGAGGTAAGTCCACATCTCCCGCGGAGTATCTGGACCATAAACAGCTAATAAATCCTTCGCATGCTTTTCCACCGAAAGAGCCTCTATCCGGGCATAACGCCCTTCTAAGAAATCAATAGAAGGCAGTGCACCAGGTGTATAACCTTCCATTGACTCCCCAATCATTTGACCATATTCATTTACTGGCATAACTTTCTCCTTGTTTCGCTTTTCAAACTTTATAGTTGCCCATAGTATACCATACTTTCATAAAAAGATTCAAAAAATCCCCCAGATTCTACTCTGAAGGATTCTTATCTTATTTCACAACGATATTAACAAGCTTGTTAGGTACACTAATCACTTTCACGATTTCCTTGCCATCAATCTCTGCTTTGACTTTTTCATCAGCCAGAGCGATTTCTTGCAATTCTTCGCGTGATAGGTCTTTGGCTACCATCAATTTGGCACGGACTTTACCTTTGATTTGGACGATGATTTCGATTTCGTCTTCAACCAATTTGCTTTCGTCCCATGTTGGCCAAGCTACGTAAGAGATTGATTCACCTGTTGCTGCAACTGTTTGCCAGAGTTCTTCTGCCAAGTGAGGTGCAAATGGAGCAATCAATTGGATAAAACCTTTGGCATAGTCCACATAGAGCTTGTCTTCCTTGTTAGCAGCGTTGACAAAGACCATAAGTTGGGCAATAGCTGTGTTGAATTTCATAGACTCGATTTGCTCTGTGACAGCTTTAACGGTTTCATTGTAGACCTTGTCAAGAGCGCCCTTGTTTTCCACAACAATTTCCTTACTTGTAATCAAACGGTAAACACGGTCAAGGAATTTACGACTTCCTTCCAGACCTTCTTCTGACCAAGCGATAGAAGCATCGAGTGGGCCCATGAACATTTCATAAACACGAAGGGTATCGGCACCGTATTGTTCCACCACATCGTCTGGGTTGACAACGTTCTTAAGAGATTTAGACATCTTGGCTGGTGCTTGCTCCAACTCTTCTCCTGTTTCCACATGGAAGAAGGAACCATCACGTTTTTCAACCTTGTCGGTTGCCACAAGCGCACCACGATGGTCACGGTAACTTGTCCCCAAAATCATCCCTTGGTTAAAGAGTTTTTGGAATGGCTCCTTAGTTGGAACAACACCAAGGTCGTAAAGGAATTTGTGCCAGAAGCGAGCGTAAAGCAAGTGAAGAACGGCGTGTTCTGCACCACCCACGTAGATATCTACCGGCAACCATTGTTTGAGGAGGTCCTCATCAGCCAATTTCTCAGTATTGTGCGGGTCAATATAGCGGAGGTAGTACCAGCTTGAACCAGCCCACTGTGGCATGGTGTTTGTTTCACGGCGACCCTTGACGCCATCTTCACGGGTCACTTCAAGCCAGTCGGTCAAGTTAGCTAGCGGACTTTCACCAGTACCTGAAGGACGGATATCCTTGGTTACAGGCAAGACAAGTGGCAATTCGCTTTCAGGAACAGCTGTTGAAGTTCCATCTTCCCAATGAATGATTGGAATTGGCTCACCCCAGTAACGTTGACGACTAAAGAGCCAGTCGCGGAGACGGTAGGTAACCTTCTCTTGTCCACAGCCTTTTTCTTCCAACCAAGCCACAATCTTAGCAATAGCATCTTCTTTGTTCAATCCATCTAGGAAGTCTGAATTGACGTGAAGGCCGTCTTCTGTGTAAGCAGCTTCTTCAACGTTTCCACCTTCAAGTACTTCTACGATTGGAAGGTCAAATTGGTTGGCAAATTCCCAGTCACGTTGGTCGTGGGCAGGAACAGCCATTACCGCACCTGTTCCATAACTAGCAAGAACATAGTCCGCAATCCAGATTGGGATTTCCTTGCCATTGACAGGGTTGATGGCATAAGCACCAGTCCAAACCCCTGTTTTTTCCTTGGCAAGGTCTGTACGAGCCAAGTCAGACTTGAGACTAGCTTGGTGTTTGTAGTCTGCTACAGCCTCTGCTTGCTCCGGACTTGTGATAGCGTCAACCAAGTCATGCTCAGGAGCCAAGACAGTGAAAGTCGCACCGAAAAGGGTGTCAGGACGAGTGGTAAAGACTGTGAATTCCTTGTCTGTTCCCTTAACTTTGAAGGTTACATTGGCACCAGTTGATTTACCAATCCAGTTGCGTTGCATGTCCTTAATAGACTCTGGCCAGTCAAGTTCATCTAAATCGTTAAGCAGACGTTCTGCATAGGCAGTGATTTTGAGCATCCATTGGCGCATTGGTTTGCGGACAACTGGATAGCCTCCACGTTCAGAAGTTCCGTCAGGAAGAACCTCTTCGTTGGCGATGGCAGTTCCCAATTCTTCAACCCAGTTTACTGGCACTTCCGCTTCATAGGCCAAGCCCTTTTCGTAAAGCTTGGTGAAGATCCATTGTGTCCACTTGTAGTAGTTTGGATCTGTTGTATTGACTTCACGATCCCAGTCGTAAGAGAACCCAAGCGCATTGATTTGGCGTTTGAAATTGGCAATATTTTCCGCTGTAAATTCTGCTGGGTCATTCCCCGTATCCATAGCGTATTGCTCTGCAGGTAAACCAAAGGCATCCCAGCCCATTGGGTGAAGGACATTGTAGCCTTGCGCACGTTTGTAACGGCTGAGGATATCGGTTGCAGTATAACCTTCTGGGTGTCCTACGTGCAGACCCGCTCCAGACGGATAAGGGAACATATCGAGAGCATAAAACTTCGGTTTCGATGTATCTGTTCCAGTCTTAAATGTATGATGTTCTGCCCAGTAGCCCTGCCACTTAGGCTCAATTTCTTTATGATTGTAAAAACTCATGGTCTCTCTCCAATTTTGTGATGTTACTATTATACCATTTTTGAGGGAATTTGAAAGATGAGAAATGTTCTTTTGGACTTGGATGACAAGAAAGACTGATTCGCAAATCCAGCTTATATAACAGTATAAAAAATTAGCCCCCATTTGGAGCTAACTTCTATTAACTATTTGTCTCTTCCATCTTCTCCCGTCCTAGTTCTCGGTAACTACGGTCACCAACAACCTCAACGCTAAACTGGCCGTCCTCATATTCAAGGATTGTCACGCTACCATTATCTAGACCATGCGGATGCATGCCATTGATCAGATAAACAATGGTTCCAATAGTCATTCCGTGGCTGACAACGAGGGCATTGCCCCCACCTTGTTCTTCCATTTCTTTGGCAATCGCTTCAAAGCCTTCCTTGATTCGGCCACTGAGTTTTTCCCAACCTTCAGCCCAACCAGCTGTATCGACCTCTACCAAGCCCTCAGCCAGTTCAGCATAAGACAATTGGTGAACGTGGTCCACATTAAAGATACGAGGAATAATGCCCATAAAAAGATCACCATCATAAGCCCCGTCAAAACTACCGAAACACCATTCTCTGATACGCTTGTCCATGCGATAAGGGATTTTCCCCTGCAAGCCAAGTTCATCAAGAATGATTCCCATCGTCTGAATGGTGCGCCCTGAATCACTGGAATAAGCGCGTTCAAACTGCAAACCAGATTCTCGCAAACCGATTCCTAATTCTTGAATTCCTCGTTCACCTTCAGCAGTTAAAGGAGTATCGCTCCAACCTTGCGCGCGACCAATCGTGTTAAACATAGTCTTGCCATGACGTACCAAATACAATCGTACTTTTACCATTTTCCGTCCTCCGTTTGCTTCTATTATATCATGGATGATAAAACAAAAGCCACCCAGACAGGCGACTTTTGCAGGAGATTATTATGAAAAAGTTTAGGAGTTCATTAAATAAAGATATTAGATGAAAATCAAATTCAAACTAAATCAGTGTTATCTGTTTCAAATAATATTAGGAGGTCTTTATTTAATGATTATAGTATACACATCCAACCTTAAATAGAACTTAAAATTTCTCCTATTTTCTTAATTTTTAAAACTATGAATTGGTGCTGGGATTTGGCCTCCACGAGAAATGAAATCGACAGACGAAGCTCCATTGACTTTCATTACTGGAGCTGTACCAAGAAGACCACCAAATTCAATCATATCGCCTTCTTTTCCTTTTGGAATGATACGAACAGCTGTTGTTTTCATGTTAATGACACCAATTGCCGCTTCATCTGCAATCATAGCCGCAATGGTTTCAGCAGGTGTATCCTCCGGAATGGCAATCATATCCAAACCAACGGAACAGATAGCTGTCATAGCTTCTAGTTTTTCCAGATTAAGAGAGCCATTTTGCACTGCAGCAATCATTCCTTCATCCTCTGAAACAGGGATAAAGGCACCAGACAAACCACCAACTTGATTGCAGGCCATAACTCCGCCCTTCTTAACTTGGTCATTCAAGAGAGCCAAGGCAGCCGTCGTTCCATGCGTACCAACTGTTTCTAGCCCCATTTCTTCAAGGACACGTGCAACAGAATCTCCAACCGCAGGAGTTGGCGCCAAACTCAAGTCCACAATACCAAACTCCACACCTAGTCTCTCACTGGCCATTTGACCAACCAATTGACCGATACGAGTGATTTTAAAGGCAGTTTTCTTAACTGTTTCGGCTACTACATCAAAGCTCTGTCCACGAACTTTTTCCAAGGCACGTTTCACCACACCAGGACCAGAAACCCCGACATTGATGATGACATCTGCTTCCCCAACACCATGAAAGGCACCCGCCATAAACGGATTGTCCTCAACAGCATTAGCAAATACAACCAACTTGGCTGCTCCCATATCTGATAGAGTTGCCGTTTCCTTGATAACCCGTCCCATATCTGCGACAGCCGTCATATTGATACCAGACTTGGTTGAGCCGATATTGACTGACGAGCAGACCTTATCCGTTTCAGCCAAAGCACGAGGAATAGAATTGATGAGAATCTCATCTCCCTTTTGGTACCCCTTTTGTACCAAGGCAGAGAAACCACCAATAAAATCCACACCGATTTCTTTCGCAGCCTTATCAAGCGCTTTTGCCAGAACAACGTAATCCGTCGCATCTGTCGCAGCCCCAATCAAAGAGATAGGAGTCACCGATACACGCTTATTAACGATTGGAATCCCCAACTCAGCCGCAATTTCATCGCCAACAGCCACTAAATTAGCTGCCTTGGTCGTAATCTTTTGATAAATTTTCTCCGCAGCACGATTGATATCTGGATCGATACAGTCCAAAAGGGAAATCCCTATGGTAATAGTTCTGATATCGAAGTTCTGCTCCTCAATCATAGCAATGGTTTCAGTAACTTGTCTAATATCCATGATAACCTCCTAGATATTATACATAGCTTCGAAAATCGCTGCACTCTGAATATTGATTTTCACATTCAAAGTTTGCCCAAAAGCTTCAAATTCATTACGAAGATAGGTAAAATCTTGCTTTTTATCACTAGAGACGACAGCCATCATCGTGAAATATTCATCCAAGACAGTTTGAGAGATATCATCAATATTCAAACCCAATTCTGCAATTTTACCAGAAACACCTGCAACAATTCCAGATTTATCTTTACCAACAACAGTTATAATCGCTTTCATTAGCAAACTCCAATTCTTCTTTTAATAGGAAACCTGAACATTAAACAGGATTCTTTTCAAATAGTATAGCATAATTCTAACTAAAATACTCAAAAACGCCTGCTTACGAAGTTGTTCTTACATGAAAAACAATTTCGTAAACAAGCGTCTACTATCCCAACTTATGATGAGTGTTCCCGCTAGGACCGAAATCCTAGCGGTAGACCAGAGCTAGACTAAGAGCACAAGACTCCATCATCATAACACTCAACAAAATTGATGATTTTATACTAATTCGATAATCGCCATTGGCGCTGCATCACCACGACGTGGTTCAGTTTTAAGGATACGAGTGTATCCACCGTTACGTTCAGCATAACGAGGTGCGATTTCTGAGAACAATTTTTGAAGTGCTGTAGTAGAAGTGTACTTATCAGTTGCTTCATCATAGTTTTCAGATGCGATTTCATTACGTACGAAAGCAGCTGCTTGACGACGTGCATGCAAATCACCACGTTTACCTAGAGTAATCATTTTTTCAACAGTTTTACGGATTTCTTTAGCACGAGCTTCAGTTGTCACGATTGATTCGTTGATCAAAAGGTCAGTTGTCAAATCGCGAAGCATTGCTTTACGTTGTGAGCTAGTGCGTCCTAGTTTACGGTAAGCCATGTATTCCTCCTTTATTTATCTTTTAATCCAAGACCCAAATCAATAAGTTTAAGTTTCACTTCTTCCAAACTCTTGCGTCCAAGATTTCGTACTTTCATCATCTCTGCTTCAGATTTTTCTGTCAAATCATGCACAGTATTGATACCGGCACGTTTCAAACAGTTGTATGAACGCACAGACAAGTCCAGTTCCTCAATCGTACGATCCAAAATACGATCGTCAGATTCAGTGTCAGCTTCTTTCATCACTTCAGTTGACTTAGCAATCTCAGTAAGATTTGTAAACAAATCAAGATGTTCTGTCAAAATACGTGCTGAAAGCCCTAAAGCATCTTCTGGAATAATTGTTCCATTTGTCAAGATTTCAAGGGTTAATTTGTCAAATCCATCATTGCTACCTACACGAGCAGGTTCCACTTGATAGTTGACTTTGGTAACTGGTGTATAAATAGAATCTACAGCAAGTGTCCCAACTGGTGCATTATCCTTTTTATTTTCATCAGCAGGTACATATCCACGACCACTGTTAACAGTCATAGTCGCTTTTAGCGAAGAACCTTCACCGATTGTAAAGAGATAATGATCTGGATTTACAATTTCAATATCGCTATCTGTCAAAATGTCACCAGCTGTTATTTCAGCAGGACCTTCAACATCTAGTTCGATGATTTTTTCGTCTTCAACGTACGATTTCACTGCAATTCCTTTAATGTTCAGAATGATTTGCATCACATCTTCACGAACACCTGGAACTGTGTCAAACTCATGTAACACACCATCAATGTTGATAGATGTCACAGCTGCTCCTGGTAGAGAAGCTAGAAGTACACGACGAAGAGAGTTACCAAGAGTTGTACCGTAGCCACGTTCAAGTGGTTCGATTACAAACTTGCCATAATCTTTATTTTCATCAATTTTTGTTATATTTGGTTTTTCAAACTCGATCATTTAGTTACTCCCTCTTAAACGAAAAGCAGTGTAATGCGATGATTATACACGGCGACGTTTTGGAGGACGAGCACCATTGTGTGGCACTGGAGTCACATCACGAATTGCTGTTACTTCAAGACCAGCGGCAGCAAGCGCACGAATAGCTGACTCACGACCAGAACCTGGACCTTTTACAGTAACTTCAACTGATTTAAGACCGTGTTCTTGTGCAGATTTAGCAGCAGCTTCAGAAGCCATTTGAGCAGCGAATGGTGTAGATTTACGAGAACCTTTGAAACCAAGAGCACCAGCTGATGACCAAGCAATTGCATTACCATGCACATCAGTAATCATAACAATAGTGTTATTAAATGTAGCGTGAATATGAGCAATACCAGATTCGATATTCTTTTTCACACGACGTTTACGTGTTGGTTTAGCCAAGACTTTTACCTCCTATATTATTTTTTCTTACCAGCAATCGCAACAGCTTTACCTTTACGAGTGCGAGCGTTGTTTTTAGTGTTTTGTCCACGGACAGGAAGTCCACGACGGTGACGGATACCACGGTATGAACCGATTTCCATCAAACGTTTGATGTTCAAGTTTACTTCACGACGAAGGTCACCTTCAACTTTGATTGCATCCACTTCACGACGGATAGCATCTTCTTGATCTGATGTAAGATCACGTACACGAACATCTTCTGAGATTCCAGCAGCAGCCAAAATTTTCTTAGATGTTGCAAGTCCGATACCATAAACATAAGTCAATGAGATTACTACGCGTTTGTCATTTGGAATGTCAACTCCAGCAATACGAGCCATGTTTTCTCCTTTCTATCTTATCCTTGACGTTGTTTGTGTTTTGGATTTGCTGGGCAAATTACCATAACACGACCATTACGACGAATAACTTTACAGTATTCGCAAATTGGTTTGACCGATGGTCTTACTTTCATTTCTTATCCCTCCAAGTTTTTCGATTATTTAAAGCGGTAAGTGATACGTCCACGTGTCAAGTCATATGGACTCATTTCGACAGTAACACGATCTCCCGCTAAAATACGAATATAGTTTTTACGAATTTTACCAGAAACTGTTGCTAAAATCTGATGTCCATTTTCAAGTTCAACCGTAAACATTGCATTCGGCATTGTATCAACTACTTTGCCTTCAACTTCAATCACATCGTCTTTTGCCACGCAAAAGCACCTCCATAAATTTCGATTCGATGCCTCTAGACACAGAGACAACAATTATAAGTCAGACTATCTTAGTATAACATTTGTAGCGGATTTTTGCAAGTGTGAAAAACGCTTTATTTCAAATTTGTCAATACTTTTTCGATATCTGAGAAGACATCATTGATATCTTGATTACCTTCGATGTCATGAACCAAACCTTTGGCACGGTAGTGAGCAATGATTGGTTCTCCTTGAGAAATATTCACATCCAAACGACGTTTGACTGTCTCAGGCTTATCATCTTCACGTTGGTAGTAATCTTCTTCTTTATAGTCAACTGGTGGGTTAAAGACCTTGTGGAAAGTTTCTCCAGTTACGCGGTGGATGATACGGCCACTCAAACGTTCCAAGAGGCTATCTGGATTCACTTCAATATTGATGACACCTTCTAGTTCAATGCCAAGTTCAGCCAATGTTTTATCCAAGGCATGAGCTTGTTCGATTGTACGTGGGTAACCATCCAACAAGAATCCTGTTTCTTTAATATCATCTTGTGAAAGACGTTCTTTTACGATTCCATTTGTAACTTCGTCAGGAACCAATTCACCCTTGTCAATGTATGACTTAGCAAGAACACCCATTTCAGTTTGATTTGCCATAGCAGCACGGAACATATCACCTGTTGAGATATGTGCAACATGGAATTGTTCTACGATTTTTGCTGCTTGAGTTCCCTTACCTGCACCAGGTAAGCCCATAATCAAAAGATTCATGATTTGATCTCCTTATTTTATTTTTAAATAGAAGCAAAAAGTCTTTTCACCCCTATTTAAAAACAAAATAGAAGAGGGGAGACCAAACTCTCACTAATGTTAGAGTTAAACCTCCACTCCCTCAGCATTTACTGACTCAGTAAATACTTTTATTCTGTTCTGTCCATGAAACCAACATACTTACGTTTCAATAGGTAACCTTCCAATTGTTTGATTCCTTCAATACCTGTAGAGATAATGATCAAAAGACTGGTTCCTCCAAAAGCAACTGCTTCTGAAAGTCCGAAAACATCTTTTGCTACGATCGGTAAAATAGAAATCACACCAAGGAAGAGAGAACCAACAGTTGCAAGTCGACGAAGAAGTTTAGACATATATTCTTCTGTACCTTTACCAGGACGAACTCCGTGGATATAGGCTCCGCTCTTTTGTAGGTTTTCTGCCGCTTTTTCAGGATTAATCTGTACAAACGTATAGAAGAATGTAAAGAGAATAATCAATAAAGCATACATGGCAATACCAGTTGGTGAAGTTGTTGCCAGCATTTCTTGTGCTGTTCTTACCCAAGCCCAATCATGACCTGTAGCGCTCAAAAACTGAAGAATAGCCGCAGGCGCTGCAGTAATCGAACTTGCAAAGATAACAGGGATAACTCCAGCAGGGTTTACCTTCAAAGGAAGGTAAGAGCTAGATGGAGCACCTTGTGCAACCTTAGTATATTGGATTGGAATTTTGTATTCTGCTTGTTGAACATAAGTTGTAAAATAAATAATCAACAATACAGTAATAATCAAAATGATTACGAAAATGATAGATGAGTTGATACGGCTACTTGGGACGTTCACAAAGTAGTCAACATAGATGCCTTGAATCATCTCTGGAATTGAGGCAACAATCCCGGCAAAGATAATCATAGAAACACCATTTCCGTATCCCTTATCTGTAATTTGCTCTCCCAACCAAGTCACAATCATACTACCAGCTGTTAAGATGATACCAATCATGATAAAGACTTGTGGTGTAAGAGCTGTTTTCAACAATTGAGCTCCAGCCAAAGTATTAAAACCAGCTGTAATCCCGATAGATTGCACAAAGGCTAGAACAAGAGCAATATAACGAGTAGCTTGATTTAATTTTCTTCGACCTACTTCCCCTTGTTTACCCCACTCTACAAATTTGGGTAAAATATCCATTTGCAAGAGTTGGACAACGATAGAGGCCGTAATGTAGGGACTAACACCCAGAGCAAAAACCGAGAAGTTTTTCATGGCATTCCCTGACACCAAGCTCAACATGTTTAAGAAGGATAATCCACTTAAAGCATTCAAGCTATTGGCATTCACACCAGGAACTGTAATACTAGTCCCGATACGAAAGACCAACACGATAAAAATTGTAAACAAAATTTTTGATCGAACCTGCTTGACTTTAAGAGCTTCTCTTAATAATTTAAAAAACATAGGTCACCTCTCTTAGATGACTTCTACTGAACCACCTTTAGCAGTGATAGCTTCTTCAGCTGATTTAGAGAATTTAGCTGCTTTCACAGTCAATTTCTTAGTCAACTCACCGTTACCAAGAATTTTAACGCCTGATTTTTCAGCTTTAACAATTCCTGCTTCGATAAGAACAACTGGAGTAACTTCAGCACCATCTTCAAAGACGTTCAATTGGTCAAGGTTCACAATTGCGTATTCTTTAGCGTTGATGTTAGTGAATCCACGTTTTGGAAGACGACGGAACAATGGAGTTTGTCCACCTTCAAAACCAAGGCGAACTCCGCCACCGCTACGAGCTTTTTGACCTTTTTGACCACGACCAGATGTTTTACCGTTACCTGATGAAGTACCACGACCAACGCGGTTACGTACTTTACGAGAACCTTCTGCAGGTTTCAATTCATGAAGTTTCATTTTTATTTTCTCCTCTTTTGTAAAATGCTAGCGCCGATAAGGGAGAAAAGGTTGTCTCCCCCATCAACTCGCCTATACGATGTCATCATAGATGACTATATCTAGTTTTAGGGGATGGTATACTGCACATCCCCTAAAAATTCATTAGTTTACTTCTTCAACTGTTACCAAGTGAGATACTGCTGTGATCATACCACGGATAGCAGCGTTGTCTTCTTTAATAACAGAGCTGTTCAATTTGCCAAGTCCAAGTGCTACAACAGTTTTACGTTGTGATGGAATGCGTCCGATTGGAGACTTAGTCAAAGTAATTTTAATTTGAGCCATTTTATCCCCTT
>NZ_JAJNSC010000021.1:0-57997 GCF_027497975.1 Streptococcus sp. SM5
CAGCTTATACAGGTCCAGTATCAACTGTAGGCGACCAAGCCGCTCCAACAGTAGAGAAACCAGAGTTCAAGGGTGGTGTCAATGCAGTTATGGCCTTGAAACATGAGCTACCAGCTTATACAGGCCCAGTATCAACCGTAGGTGACCAAGCCGCTCCAATAGTAGAGAAACCAGAGTTCAAGGGTGGAGTCAACTCCGTTATGGCCTTGAAACATGAGGTTCCAGCCTACACAGGCCCATTGTCAACCGTAGGTGACCAAGCCGCACCGACAGTTGAGAAGCCAGAGTTCCAGGGTGGAGTTAACTCCGTTATGGCCTTGAAACACGAATTACCAGAGTACACAGGTCCATTATCAACCGTAGGTGACCAAGCCGCACCGACAGTAGAAAAACCAGAATTTAAGCTAAGCTCGTTAGAAAAATCTCAGACTCCAGAAGCACCAGTTCAAGTTGCCAAGGAAGACAAGAGATTGCCAGAGACTGGTGAAAAACAGTCAGAAACAGCTATTTTCTTGGCAAGCGTTGGACTAGCCTTATCTGCTATCTTTGTAGCAAAAAGTAAAAAAGATTAGTTGTATATGACAATTAAACTCTCCCTTAACAGTATTCTAAACCAGTAGAGTGTATAGAATAAAAAACCTGAGAAGTACAATTGACCTTCTCAGGTTTTTCTTATCTAATTATTGATTTAACAAAGAACAGATTGAAAAACCACCCAATTTTTGGGTGGTTAGTAATTTATTGTTGCGCTGGTTGAGGATTTTGGTTAGGCTGCCCTTGATTGGTACTTGGTTGTTGTGTCGCCGTATTCTCATTGGTTCCAGCATTGGGAGTAACTGTATTTGCATTTGGATTTGTGTTTGGTGTCGTTACACTTGACTGAGAGGATGAAGTCTCTGGAGTCTGGTTCGCGGGAGCAGGTGTAGAACTTTGTTGAGTAGCAGGAGCAGTCCATGTAGGACGAGCTCCATTCTTAAAGACATATTCTCCACTCCTATATAAGCCCTCAGGCATAGTCCAATCTCCTGGGTGGTCATCTTCTGATAGGTAAGTCATCATTGAACGATAGACTGCAGAAGCAACTGTGAATCCATTGCCGATGACTGGAGTAAGACGGTTTGAGTAACCTGTCCATACGGCCATCGAATATTTACGAGTATAGCCGACAAACATTTCATCCGGTGCAACAAGTTGACTTGATTTAATATGATTTTCGATTTCTTCATCTGAATAGTTAGAGGTACCTGTCTTACCGGCTTGAGGAAGCCATGAAATATAGGCATTAAAACCAGTTCCAGAGGTCAAGACTGTTTTCATCATTTCTGTCATCATGTAAGCAGTGGTCTCTTTCATAACTCGGGTACCAGGGTCAGAAAATTCTTTTTCGCTACCATCACTAAAGACAACTTTATTAATGTACATCGGTTTGTGATAGATACCACCATTGGCAAATGCAGCATAAGCAACAGCCATTTTTTCACTACTTGCGCCGTATTGTTTATTAGATTCAGTTGTGTTACTTGATATGGCGTTAGAATAATGCATATCTGGATAGTCAATTCCCAAACCATTTAAGAAGGTTTTTGCACGATTTAATCCAACTTTATTGAGTGTTTCTACAGCCGGAACATTCCGAGATTGCTGTAGTGCATATTGAAGGGTGATATTACCGAAGTATCCTCTATCCCAGTTGTAGACAGGTGTACTTGTTCCAGGATAATTATAAGGGATATCTCGTACAATTGTAGCAGTTGAGTCATAGATATCAAATTCTAAAGCAGGAGCATAATCGGTGATGGGTTTCATTGTTGATCCCCAGTCACGATTGGTTTCCACAGCCTGGTTGGTGCCGAATGAAACATTACTTGCTTGATGACGAGCACCAAGTTGTGCAATAACGTTACCATTAGATACATCTACAATAGTCGAAGCTACTTGCATGTCATCATCAGGATAAGTGACATATTGGTCGGTGTTATAAACATCCCAGAGTCGTTGTTGGACATCTTTGTCCACATTTGTATAGACATCCATACCTGTGGTAAGAAGGTTGTAACCAGTTTCTTGTTCAACTTGGTCGATTACTTCTTTAAGGTAGTTGTCCATGTATGCAGGATAACTGTTACCTGATTTCAGGCTTTGTAGACCATCGGTAACAGGGGTATTAATAGCTTTTTCATACTCTTCTGCGCTGATGTATTTCTGCCCCTTCATTTCCGAAAGTACCAAGTTCCGACGCTCTAGAGCAGCTTCTGGATGAGAATAAGGATCATATTGGTTTGGTGCTTGAGGCATTCCGGCTAGGAGTGCTAACTGTGGTAAGCTTAAATCCTTCAAGTCTTTTCCATAGTAATTTTGGGCTGCAGTTTGCATTCCATAGTTACCGTTAGACATGTAGACTTTGTTGATGTAGTAGGTCAGGATTTCTTGCTTGGTTGCTTTTTGTTCTAGTTGAACGGCTAACCAAGCTTCCTGAGCTTTACGTGACAAAGTTTGATCGGCAGTTGAAGTAGAAAAATAAGTTAATTTGATCAATTGTTGAGTCAAGGTTGAGGCTCCCTGGAGGCCTCCTCCGCCTTGGAGGTTTCTCAATGCCGCACCCATGATACGAATGGTATCAACACCTCTATGATCAAAGAAACGGTGGTCTTCGATAGACACGATGGCCTTGACCAAATCAGTAGGGATTTCATTTGCTTGAGTATTTACTCGACGTTCAGATCCAAGGTCAGCGATCAGTTCGTTCTTATTGTCATAAATCTTGCTGGAAGTTGTCGCAACTAATTTACTTTCAGATAAGGCTGGAGCCTTGCTAACAAAGTAGAGGAAGACACCACCACCTAATAGAAATAAAGCGATAAATAAGGTAAAAAATGTAATTCCAATATACTTTAAGAATCGCAGAATAGTTTGTTTGTTCATCTTGTTTTACCACCTAGTAAATATTCTTTGATAATGTCGAGATAGGGAATTTGAGGGAAAGCGCCTTGCTTTACTAAATATCCGTATTCTTGAATATATCCAAGTGGCATTGATTTTTGCCCCTTATCTTGATGATAAAAGCGAATCAAATCAAATGCCGGCAACAAATAAGTTTCCTGTTGAGAAGAAAAATGAAGCAGTACGAAGCAAATACCCTGCTGTTCTAGAACTTGTTCCATATGTTGAATCTGGTGAAGATGGAAGTTCTTCATTGGAATAGCATTCTTTTGTCGCGTTTCCTTGGCTTCAAAGTCAATGTAATGTCCTCTGTACACGCCAGAATAATCTGTTGTGGAAGCTTGTCTAAAGTAGGCTTCTACAATTTTGGCTCGACTACGTTGAGGATAGTCTACTCGGACAATTTGAACAGGCGTTGGCTTTTTATGGATAACTGCCATGCCATGCGTCAGATAGTAGTCGTTTGTAGCGTTAATCATCTTTTCAAAAGTCATTCCTCGATTTGCAAAATTATTTGGTTGAGAAATGGATGTTTTGTTTTTTTTTGATGAAATTTTATGAGGATAGTTGACCATATTTCTCCTTATTGGTACAATAACATCACTCTATTATACCATAAAAATAGAAAGAAAGGTGTAAAAATGACTACAGCTTTAATTATGGGATATTCTAATTTTGACTTGGGTGTCTTTAACGAAAAAGATATCAGGTTAAAAATTATAAAGAAAGCCATTCGCCGTGATTTAGAAAGTTTGGCAGAAGAAGGGATTAATTGGCTGGTCTTTACAGGGAACTTGGGATTTGAATCTTGGGTACTCGATGTCGCAAATGAAATGAAAGAAGAATATGGTTTCAACCTAGCGACCATTTTTGATTTTGAAACACACGGGGAAAATTGGAATGAAGCGAATCAGCTTAAACTTAGCCAATTTAAGCAGGTAGATTTTGTCAAATATGCCTATCCTAAATATGAACATATGGGGCAACTACGAGACTACCAACGATTTTTGCTGGAAAATACTGACCTAGCTTATTTTTTCTATGACCCAGAAAATGAGACCAAATTAAAATTTATGGATACCTTGATGAAAAATCAGGAAGGGTATCGCATAAAAAGGCTAACGTTTGAAGACCTAAATGAGCTAGCAGAAAATTTTTCTGAAAAGTAAGCCTTTGACCTTGATTTTTGTTTGCCTTTTTTTATATAATAATACTATTAGAAACCGAGAATGGAGAGAGAGATGGCAGGTATTATTTTTTCAGCGAAAGATATTTTCGAGCAAGAGTTTGGACGTGAAGTCCGTGGGTATAGTAAAGTTGAAGTTGATGAATTTTTGGACGATGTCATCAAGGACTACGAAACTTATGCTGCCTTAGTCAAGTCTCTCCGTCAAGAAATTGCAGAGTTGAAGGAAGAATTGTCTCGCAAGCCTGAATCCGCATCTGTTCAAGCAGAACCGCTTGAAATGACAGCAACAACTTCTATGACGAATTTTGATATTTTGAAACGTTTGAATCGTCTTGAGAAAGAAGTATTTGGTAAACAAATTTTGGATAACTCTGATTTATAAGAGCTTATTTGAAAAGTGCAATTTTTGGATAATCGCGTGATGAGAATTTCTTTTCATGAGGAAAGTCCATGCTAGCACAGGCTGTGATGCCTGTAGTGTTTGTGCTAGGCGAAACCATAAGCCTAGGGACGAGAAATCGTTACGGCAGTTGAAATGGCTAAGTCCTCGGATAGGCCAGAGTAGGCTTGAAAGTGCCACAGTGACGAAGTCTCTCTGGAAACAGAGAGAGTGGAACGCGGTAAACCCCTCAAGCTAGCAACCCAAATTTTGGTCGGGGCATGGAGTGCACGGAAACGAACGTAGTACTCTGACTGCTATCAGCTCTAAGCTGTTAGTGGTAGACAGATGATTATCGAAGGAAGTGGTCCTAGTCACTTCTGGAACAAAACATGGCTTATAGAAAATTGCATATAGGTTGGGGCTGAGAATTTTTCTCAACCTCATTTTTTAAAGTGGACATATAGAAAGGTCTCATAAGACTGTAACATGAAAAAAGAATTTAATTTAATCGCGACTGCTGCAGCGGGTCTTGAGGCTGTCGTTGGTCGTGAAGTGCGAGAGTTGGGCTACGATTGTCAGGTTGAAAATGGACGTGTTCGTTTTCAAGGAGACGTGAGAGCCATTATCGAGACCAACCTCTGGCTTCGAGCAGCAGATCGTATCAAGATTATCGTAGGAACTTTCCCAGCTAAGACTTTTGAGGAACTATTCCAGGGAGTTTTTGCCCTAGATTGGGAAAATTATTTACCGCTTGGGGCACGTTTCCCGATTTCAAAAGCCAAATGTGTGAAATCTAAGCTACACAATGAACCCAGTGTACAGGCTATTTCAAAGAAGGCCGTTGTTAAGAAGTTGCAGAGACACTATGCCCGTCCAGAAGGTGTCCCCTTGATGGAAACTGGTCCTGAGTTTAAGATTGAGGTTTCTATTCTGAAAGATGTCGCAACTGTCATGATTGATACGACCGGGTCTAGCCTCTTTAAACGTGGCTATCGTACTGAAAAAGGTGGTGCTCCTATCAAGGAAAACATGGCAGCAGCTATTTTGCAACTCTCTAACTGGTATCCAGACAAGCCCTTGATTGATCCGACCTGTGGTTCGGGGACTTTCTGTATCGAGGCAGTTATGATTGCTAGAAAGATGGCGCCTGGTCTTCGTCGCTCCTTTGCCTTTGAGGAATGGAACTGGATTAGCGATCGCTTGATTCAAGAGGTTCGCACAGAAGCAGCCAAAAAAGTAGATCGTGAGCTTGAGCTAGATATCATGGGCTGTGATATCGATGCGCGTATGGTGGAAATTGCCAAGGCCAATGCTCAGGCAGCAGGTGTTGCAGGAGATATTACCTTTAAGCAGATGCGCGTGCAGGATTTGCGTTCCGATAAAATCAATGGAGTGATTATCTCTAACCCACCTTATGGGGAACGCTTGTCAGATGATGCAGGAGTTACCAAACTCTATGCTGAGATGGGGCAAGTATTTGCACCGCTGAAAACGTGGAGCAAATTTATCCTAACTAGTGATGAAGCCTTTGAGACCAAGTACGGCAGTCAGGCGGACAAGAAGCGCAAGTTGTACAATGGAACTTTAAAAGTTGATTTGTATCAATATTTTGGTCAGCGTGTTAAACGTCAGGAAGTAAAGTAGGAAGGAAAACTCATGAGTAAGAAAAGACATGATCGTCATATAACAGAACATCAAGAAGCGCAATTTGATTTTGATGATGCCAAAGATCTAACGGTTGGAGAAGCCATGCTAAAAAATGAAGAGGTGGAAGCAGGTGTATTGCCTGGAGATTCTATCTTGGACAAGTATGTGAAACAACATAAAGATGAAATTGAGGCAGATAAGTTTGAAACGCGTCAGTTTAGCAAGGATGATTTAGTTGAAAAAGAAGAGGTAGAAGAGATAGAGGAGACTCAGACTCTAGATAATTTACTTCAAGAGCTTCGTGAGGGAACAGGAGTAGATTTTCCAGCTCCAGAAGATGAGTTGAGTCAGTTTGATGATTTAGAATTAACACGAGTTTCAGAAGCACCTCTTGTAGAAGAATTTGAGACTGAAGATATTCCAACACTTTATCGAGTGACAGATAGTGAAGATGGAAATAGTAAGAAGAAATGGGTACTTTATGGTATTCTAGCAGCCTTAGTGGTTCTTATCCTTGGAACTGGTTATTATGTTTATCGTCAAGTGGATCGTTCTACCAAGGAAATCCAAACTTCTCAATCAACTACAAACACGCAGTCAGATGTGGAAGAATTCAATAATTTATATGATGCCTTCTATACAGATAGAAACAAAACGGCTTTGAAGAATAGCCAGTTTGATAAACTGGGTCAACTTAAAACCTTGCTTGATAAGCTAGAAGGTAGTCGTGAATATACGCTTGCAAAATCTAAGTATGATAGTCTAGCAACTCAAATCAAGGCTATTCAAGATGTCAATGCTCAATTTGATAAGCCAGCTATTGTAGATGGAGTTTTGGACACTAACGCTAAAGCTAAATCAGATGCTAAATTTACAGATATTAAAACTGGAAATACGGAGATTGATAAAGTGCTAGATAAGGCTATCAGTCTAGGTAAGAGTCAACAAACAGCTCCTTCAAGTTCAAGTCAAGAAAGTTCAAGTTCATCAACAGAGAGGGCTACAGACAACACAAGTCCATCTTCAAGCGTCTCATCAAACAATTCAGTTTCTGCACGTGATGATAGCCATGGCGGTTTATCAAGTTCTGGAGTTGATCTCCAGAGAGCTTCGAGTCGTGTGCCGTTCAATCAATCGGCTGTTGATGATAGCAATAATTCTGCCTGGGATTTCGCGGATGGTGTCTTGGAAAAAATCCTAGCGACTTCACGTTCACGTGGTTATATCACTGGTAACCAATATATCCTTGAACGTGTTAATATCGTTAATGGCAATGGTTATTACAACCTCTACAAGCCAGATGGAACCTATCTCTTTACCCTTAACTGTAAGACAGGATACTTTGTTGGAAATGGTTCTGGACATGCGGATGCTTTGGACTACTAAGCAGTCGTTACAAAATTCTTTCTTTTCAAAAGTAAAAATGATAAAATAAAACAAATTAAACAAGAGGAGTGTCAAATGACAAAAGCTAACTTTGGTGTCGTAGGTATGGCCGTAAT
Organism: Streptococcus sp. SM5; assembly: GCF_027497975.1. NCBI lineage: Bacteria > Bacillati > Bacillota > Bacilli > Lactobacillales > Streptococcaceae > Streptococcus > Streptococcus sp. SM5. The sequence continues at coordinate 7,661 of NZ_JAJNSC010000021.1, forward strand.
GGGTCGTAACCTTGCCCTTAATATTGAATCTCGTGGTTACACAGTTGCTATTTACAACCGTAGTAAAGAAAAAACTGAAGATGTGATTGCTTGCCATCCTGAAAAGAACTTTGTACCAAGCTATGACGTTGAAAGTTTTGTAAACTCAATCGAAAAACCTCGTCGTATCATGCTCATGGTTCAAGCTGGACCTGGTACAGATGCTACAATTCAAGCCCTTCTTCCGCACCTTGACAAGGGTGATATCTTGATCGACGGAGGAAACACTTTCTACAAAGATACCATCCGTCGTAATGAAGAATTGGCAAACTCAGGTATCAACTTTATCGGTACTGGGGTTTCTGGTGGTGAAAAAGGTGCCCTTGAAGGTCCTTCTATCATGCCTGGTGGACAAAAAGAGGCCTACGAATTGGTTGCGGATGTTCTTGAAGAAATCTCAGCTAAAGCACCAGAAGATGGCAAACCATGTGTGACTTACATCGGTCCTGATGGAGCTGGTCACTATGTGAAAATGGTCCACAACGGTATCGAGTATGGTGACATGCAATTGATTGCAGAAAGCTATGACTTGATGCAACACTTGCTAGGCCTTTCTGCAGAAGATATGGCTGAAATCTTTACTGAGTGGAACAAGGGTGAATTGGACAGCTACTTGATCGAAATCACAGCTGATATCTTGAGTCGTAAAGACGATGAAGGCCAAGATGGACCAATCGTAGACTACATCCTTGATGCCGCAGGTAACAAGGGTACTGGTAAATGGACTAGCCAATCATCACTTGACCTTGGTGTACCATTGTCACTCATCACTGAGTCAGTATTTGCACGTTACATTTCAACTTACAAAGAAGAACGTGTACATGCTAGCAAGGTTCTTCCAAAACCAGCTGACTTCAAATTTGAAGGAGACAAGGCTGAGTTGATTGAAAAAATCCGTCAAGCCCTTTACTTCTCAAAAATCATTTCATACGCACAAGGTTTTGCGCAATTGCGTGTAGCTTCAAAAGAAAACAACTGGAATTTGCCATTTGCAGATATCGCATCTATCTGGCGTGATGGCTGTATCATCCGTTCTCGTTTCTTGCAAAAGATTACAGATGCCTACAACCGTGATGCAGACCTTGCTAACCTTCTTTTGGATGAGTACTTCTTGGATGTTACTGCTAAGTACCAACAAGCAGTACGTGATATCGTAGCTCTTGCTGTTCAAGCTGGTGTACCAGTGCCAACCTTCTCAGCAGCTATTACTTACTATGATAGCTACCGTTCAGCTGACCTTCCAGCTAACTTGATCCAAGCGCAACGTGACTACTTTGGTGCTCACACTTACCAACGTAAAGACAAAGAAGGAACATTCCACTACTCTTGGTATGACGAAAAATAAGTAGGTCTGCCATGGGGAAACGGATTTTATTACTTGAGAAAGAAAGAAATCTAGCTCATTTTTTAAGTTTGGAACTCCAAAAAGAGCAATACCGAGTCGATCAGGTTGAGGAGGGGCAAAAAGCCCTCTCCATGGCTCTTCAGACAGACTATGACTTGATTTTATTGAATGCTCGTCTGGGGGATATGACAGCCCAGGATTTTGCAGACAAACTGAGTCGGACTAAGCCAGCCTCAGTCATCATGGTTTTGGACCATCGTGAAGAATTGCAAGACCAGCTTGAGACAATCCAACGCTTTGCCGTTTCTTGCATCTATAAGCCAGTAATCATTGATAATCTGGTAGCTCGTATTTCAGCGATTTTCCGTGGTCGGGACTTTATCGACCAACACTGTAGTCAGATGAAGGTTCCAACGTCTTACCGAAATCTGCGTATGGATGTGGAGCATCATACCGTTTATCGTGGCGAGGAAATGATTGCTCTGACTCGTCGTGAGTATGACCTTTTGGTTACTCTTATGGGAAGCAAGAAAGTTCTGACTCGTGAGCAGTTGTTGGAAAGTGTCTGGAAGTATGAAAGTGCGACTGAAACCAATATCGTGGATGTCTATATCCGTTATCTACGTAGCAAGCTTGATGTAAAAGGTCAAAAAAGCTACATTAAAACCGTGCGTGGTGTCGGTTACACCATGCAAGAATAGAAAGCAGTTGCAGTTTTGTAACTGCTTTTTTTGAGGGATGTTCTATATATTGATATGTAGTTTGGCCTTTGCTATAATCAGTTATGGAGGATACGTCTAATGAAAATAATAAAAAAATTGATGCAAATCGCATTATCAGCCTTTTTCTTCGGTTTGCTAGCAACAAGTGCAGTATTGGCGGATGATGCTAGTTCAGAAGGTTGGAAATTCGTCCAAGAAAATGGTAGAACCTACTACAGGAAGGGGGAACTCAAAGAAACCTACTGGCGAGTGATTGATGGTAAGTACTATTATTTTGATCCTTTATCTGGAGAGATGGTTGTCGGCTGGCAATATATACCTGCTCCACACGAAGGGGTTACGATTGGTTCTTCTCTAAGGCAAGATATTGCTTTTAGACCAGATTGGTTTTACTTTGGTCAAGATGGGGTACTACAAGAATTTGTTGGTAAGCAAGTTTTAGAAGCAAAAACTGCTACAAATACCAACAAACATCATGGGGAACAATATGATAGTCCAGCAGAGAAACGAGTCTATTATTTTGAAGATCAGCGTAGCTATCACACTTTAAAAACTGGTTGGGTTCATGATGAGGGACACTGGTATTATTTACAGAAGGATGGTGGCTTCGATGCTCGTATCAATAGATTGACTGTTGGGGAACTAGTGCGTGGCTGGACCAATGATAACTCAACTTGGTACTATCTCGATCCAACAACTGCTGCAATGCAAATAGGTTGGCAATATCTTGGTAACAAGTGGTACTATCTCCGTTCATCAGGAGCTATGGCAACTGGTTGGTATCAAGATGGTTCAACTTGGTACTACCTAAGTGAAGGTAATGGAGATATGAAGACGGGTTGGTTCCGGGTTAATGGCAAATGGTACTACGCTTATAGCTCCGGTGCTTTAGCAGTGAATACGACCGTAGAAGGTTATTCGGTCAACTATAATGGCGAATGGGTTCAATAATGAAAAAAGCGATTGTGAATGGAAACAATCGCTTTTTTTGTGAAAATATAATAAAATAGATAGGAAAGAATAAATACTGGTAGGAAAAAATAATACTCTTCGAAAATCAAATTCAAACCACGTCAGCATCGCCTTACCGTACTCAAGTACAGCCTGCGGCTAGCTTCCTAGTTTGCTTTTTGATTTTCATTGAGTATGGGACGACTTTTTCGTCTAGCAAAAGGAAAAAATGACAAAAAAGGTTGGTGTCGGTCAGGCACATAGTAAGATTATTTTAATAGGGGAGCATGCGGTCGTTTATGGCTATCCTGCTATTTCCTTGCCTCTTTTGGAGGTGGAGGTGACTTGTAAGTTGGTACCTGCAGCGAGTCCTTGGCGTCTCTATGAGGAGGATACCTTGTCCATGGCGGTGTATGCCTCACTGGAGTATTTGGATATCACAGAAGCCTGCATTCGCTGTGAGATTGACTCAGCTATCCCTGAGAAGCGGGGAATGGGTTCGTCAGCAGCTATCAGCATAGCGGCCATTCGTGCGGTATTTGACTACTATCAGGCAGAACTGCCTCATGATGTACTAGAAGTCTTGGTCAATCGGGCTGAAATGATTGCCCATATGAATCCTAGTGGTTTGGATGCTAAGACCTGTCTCAGTGACCAGCCTATTCGATTTATTAAGAATGTAGGATTTACAGAGCTTGAGATGGATTTATCTGCCTATTTGGTGATTGCCGATACGGGTGTTTATGGCCATACTCGTGAAGCTATTCAAGTGGTTCAAAACAAGGGCAAGGATGCCCTACCGTTTTTGCATGCTTTGGGCGAATTGACCCAGCAGGCAGAAGATGCGATTTCACAAAAAGATGCTGAAGGATTGGGACAAATCCTCAGTCAAGCGCATTTACATTTAAAAGAAATTGGGGTCAGTAGCCCTGAGGCAGACCATCTGGTAGAAACGGCTCTTAACCATGGTGCTCTGGGTGCCAAGATGAGTGGTGGTGGGCTTGGAGGCTGTATCATAGCCTTGGCAGACAATTTGACACACGCACAAGAACTAGCAGAAAGATTAGAAGAGAAAGGAGCTGTTCAGACATGGATAGAGAGCCTGTAACAGTACGTTCCTACGCAAATATTGCTATTATCAAATATTGGGGAAAGAAAAAAGAAAAAGAGATGGTGCCTGCTACGAGCAGTATTTCTCTAACTTTGGAAAATATGTACACGGAGACGACTTTGTCATCTCTACCGACGGATGCAACAGCTGATGCCTTTTATATTAATGGTCAGCTACAAAATGAGGCGGAGCATGCCAAGATGAGCAAGATTATTGACCGCTACCGTCCAGCTGGAGAAGGATTTGTCCGTATCGATACTCAAAACAATATGCCTACGGCAGCGGGCCTGTCCTCAAGTTCTAGTGGTTTGTCTGCCTTGGTCAAAGCTTGTAATGCTTATTTTCAGCTTAGTTTGGATAGAAGTCAGTTGGCACAGGAGGCTAAGTTTGCCTCAGGATCTTCCTCTAGGAGTTTTTATGGACCACTAGGTGCTTGGGATAAGGATAGTGGGGAAATTTACCCTGTAGAGACAGACTTGAAACTAGCTATGATTATGTTGGTGTTAGAGGACAAGAAAAAACCAATTTCTAGCCGTGACGGTATGAAACTTTGTGTGGAAACTTCGACGACCTTTGATGACTGGGTGCGTCAGTCTGAGAAGGACTATCAGGATATGCTGGCTTATCTCAAGGAAAATGATTTTGCCAAGGTTGGGGAATTAACGGAGAAAAACGCTCTTGCTATGCACGCAACGACAAAAACAGCATCACCAGCTTTTTCTTATCTGACCGATGCCAGCTATGAAGCCATGGACTTTGTCCGCCAGCTTCGTGAGAAAGGAGAATCCTGCTACTTTACCATGGATGCTGGTCCCAATGTCAAGGTTCTCTGTCAAGAGAAAGACTTGGAGCATTTATCAGAAATCTTCGGTCAACGTTATCGCTTGATTGTGTCAAAAACAAAGGATTTGAGTCAAGATGATTGCTGTTAAAACTTGCGGAAAACTCTATTGGGCAGGTGAATATGCTATTTTAGAGCCAGGGCAGTTGGCCTTGATAAAGGCCATTCCTATCTATATGAAGGGCGAGATTGCTTTTTCTGATAGTTACCGTATCTACTCGGATATGTTTGATTTTGCAGTGGACTTGACGCCAAATCCTGACTACAGCTTGATTCAAGAAACGATTGCTTTAGTGGAAGATTTCCTTGTTTATCGTGGGCAGACTTTGCGACCATTTTCTTTGGAAATCCGTGGAAAAATGGAACGAGAAGGGAAAAAGTTTGGTCTGGGTTCTAGCGGTAGCGTCGTTGTTTTGGTCATCAAGGCTCTGCTAGCTCTATATAAGCTTTCGGTTGATCAGTATCTTTTGTTCAAGCTGGCCAGTGCTGTCTTGCTCAAGCGAGGAGACAATGGTTCTATGGGAGACCTTGCCTGTATTGTGGCAGAGGAATTGGTTCTTTACCAGTCATTTGATCGCCAGCAGGTAGCTGCTTGGCTAAAAGAAGAAAAGTTGGCGACAGTTTTAGAGCGTGATTGGGGCTTTTCTATCTCACAAGTGAAACCTACCCTAGAATGTGATTTCTTAGTGGGATGGACCAAGGAAGTGGCTGTGTCTAGTAACATGGTTCAGCAAATCAAGCAAAATATCAATCAGAATTTTTTAAGTTCCTCAAAAGAAACGGTGGTTTCTTTGGTAGAATCCTTGGAGCAGGGGGAATCAGAAAAAATTATCGAGCAAGTAGAAGTAGCCAGTAAGATCTTAGAAAGCTTGAGCGCAGATATTTACACGCCTTCGCTCAGACAGTTGAAAGAAGCTAGTCAAGATTTGCAGGCTGTTGCCAAGAGTAGTGGCGCTGGTGGTGGTGACTGTGGCATTGCCTTGAGTTTTGATGAGCAATCAACTGAAACCCTAAAAAACCGTTGGGCCGATCTGGGGATTGAGCTCTTATACCAAGAAAGGATAGGACATGACGACAAATCGTAAGGATGAGCACATCCGCTATGCCCTTGAGCAGAAAAGTTCCTATAATAGCTTTGATGAGGTGGAGTTGATTCATTCTTCTTTGCCTCTTTACGATCTGGATGAAATCAATCTATCGACAGAGTTTGCTGGTCGAAAGTGGGACTTTCCTTTTTATATCAATGCTATGACGGGTGGAAGCGATAAGGGAAGAGAAATCAATCAAAAGCTGGCTCAGGTGGCGGAAGCCTGTGGGATTTTATTTGTAACGGGCTCTTATAGTGCGGCTCTCAAAGATCCATCAGATGCCTCTTTTTCTGTCAAGTCTAGTCATCCAAATCTCCTTCTTGGAACCAATATTGGATTGGACAAGCCTGTCGAGTTAGGACTTCAGACTGTAGAAGAGATGAATCCTCTTCTCTTGCAAGTCCATGTCAACGTCATGCAGGAATTGCTCATGCTTGAGGGAGAAAGGAAGTTCAGAAGCTGGCAATCGCATCTGGCAGACTATAGCAAGCAAATCCCTGTTCCTATTGTCCTAAAGGAAGTGGGCTTTGGAATGGATGTGAAGACCATCGAGAGAGCCTATGGATTGGGTGTTCGAACTGTTGACCTATCAGGTCGTGGCGGTACCAGCTTTGCCTATATCGAAAACCGTCGCAGTGGTCAACGTGACTACCTCAATCAATGGGGGCAATCTACTATGCAGGCCCTTATCAATGCCCAAGACTGGAAAGACAAGGTTGAACTCTTGGTCAGTGGTGGCGTTCGGAATCCGCTGGATATGATTAAGTGTTTGGTCTTTGGTGCCAAGGCTGTAGGACTGTCTCGAACAATTCTGGAATTGATTGAAACCTATTCAATTGAAGAAGTGATTGGCATTGTCCAAGGCTGGAAAGCAGATCTACGCTTGATCATGTGTGCCCTTAACTGTGCCACCATAGCAGATCTACAAAAAGTAGACTATCTTCTTTATGGAAAATTAAAAGAAGCAAAGGATCAGATGAAAAAGGCGTAACCACCGCCTTTTTTTCCATCCTCAGACTGAGGTGACTTTTTTGAATTGTGATAAAATAGAAGGGAGAGGATGAACCTATGAGAAAATTTAAAATCTTTTTATTTATCGAAGCCTGTCTTCTGACAGGAGCTCTGATTTTGATGGTATCAGAGCATTTTTCGCGTTTTCTGCTAATTTTATTCCTCTTTTTGCTTTTGATTCGCTATTACACTGGTAAAGAGGGCAATAATCTTCTTTTGGTGGTGGCAACCATTCTCTTCTTTTTCATCGTCATGCTCAATCCTTTTGTGATTCTAGCTATTTTTGTTGCGGTCATCTATAGCCTCTTTCTTATTTATCCGATGATGAACCAGGAAAAAGAACAGACCAATTTGGTGTTTGAAGAGGTGGTGACGGTTAAGAAGGAGAAAAATCGTTGGTTTGGAAATCTCCATCATTTTTCAAGCCACCAGACTTGCCAGTTTGATGATATCAATCTCTTTCGTCTCATGGGCAAGGACACCATTCATCTGGAGAGGGTCATTCTAACCAATCATGACAATGTCATTATCCTCAGAAAGATGGTAGGAACGACCAAAATCATTGTGCCTGTAGATGTAGAAGTCAGTCTCAGTGTTAACTGTCTCTATGGCGATTTGACTTTTTTCAACCAGCCCAAGCGAGCCCTTCGCAATGAACACTATCATCAAGAAACAAGAGACTATCTTAAGAGTAACAAGAGTGTCAAGATTTTCTTGACCACTATGATTGGCGATGTTGAGGTGGTCCGAGGATGAAAAAACAAGCCTATGTAATGATTGCTCTTACCTCCATCTTGTTTGTCTTATTTTTCTCCCACAGCTTGCTGGAAATCCTTGACTTTGACTGGTCTATTTTCTTGCACGATATCGACAAAACAGAAAAATTTGTCTTTTTATTGTTGGTATTCAGCATGTCCATGACATGTCTCTTAGCTCTGTTTTGGCGAGGTGTCGAAGAGCTTTCTCTAAGAAAAATGCAGGCTAATCTCAAGCGTTTGTTAGCAGGGAAAGAAGTGGTTCAGGTTGCAGATCCAGATTTGGATGCCAGTTTCAAGTCCTTGTCAGGTAAACTCATCCTTTTAACAGAAGCTCTTCAAAAGGCTGAAAATCAGAGTCTTGCTCAGGAAGAGGAAATCATCGAGAAGGAACGGAAGCGGATTGCTCGAGATTTGCACGATACAGTCAGTCAGGAGTTGTTTGCAGCCCACATGATTTTATCGGGTATCAGTCAGCAGGCTTTGAAATTGGATAGAGAAAAGATGCAGATCCAGTTGCAGAGTGTCACAGCTATTTTAGAAACTGCCCAGAAGGATTTACGGGTCTTGCTCTTACATTTGAGACCAGTTGAACTGGAGCAGAAGGGTCTGGTTGAAGGAATTCAAATCCTCTTAAAAGAGCTTGAGGACAAGAGTGATCTCAAGGTTAGTTTCAAGCAAAATGTAACGAAATTACCTAAGAAAATCGAGGAGCATATCTTCCGCATTTTGCAGGAGTTGATTAGCAATACTCTCCGCCATGCTCGGGCCTCTTGCCTAGATGTCTATCTCTATCAGACAGATTTTGAATTGCAGCTGAAGGTGGTGGACAATGGGATTGGGTTCCAGCTGGGGAGTTTAGACGACCTGAGTTATGGACTCCGCAATATCAAGGAGCGGGTTGAAGATATGGCAGGAACGGTTCAACTCTTGACAGCTCCAAAGCAAGGACTGGCAGTTGATATCCGTATTCCCCTGCTCGATAAGGAATGATAAAGGAGTAAAGATGAAAATTTTACTAGTAGATGACCATGAAATGGTCCGATTGGGCTTGAAAAGCTACTTTGACCTCCAAGACGATGTAGAAGTTGTGGGCGAGGCGTCCAACGGGTCTCAAGGAATTGACTTGGCCTTGGAACTGCGTCCAGATGTCATTGTCATGGATATCGTCATGCCTGAGATGAATGGGATTGATGCGACTTTGGCTATCCTCAAAGAATGGCCTGAAGCTAAGATTTTGATTGTGACTTCGTACTTGGACAATGAAAAAATTATGCCGGTCTTGAATGCTGGTGCTAGAGGCTATATGCTTAAGACTTCTAGTGCTGATGACTTACTCCATGCTGTCCGTAAGGTAGCTGCTGGTGAGTTGGCTATTGAACAAGAGGTCAGCAAGAAGGTCGAATACCACTGCAATCACATAGAACTTCATGAGGACTTGACTGCGCGTGAGCGAGATGTACTTCAACTCATTGCCAAGGGCTACGAAAATCAGCGCATCGCTGATGAACTTTTTATCTCTCTCAAGACGGTCAAGACCCATGTGTCCAACATCCTAGCCAAGCTGGAAGTCAGTGATCGTACCCAGGCAGCAGTCTATGCCTTTCAGCACCATTTGGTGGGGTATGAGGAGTTTTAGATGAGTCTAACAGATTTACTTGAGGAGCTAGAAGCAACAAAAGATCCTAAAAAAGCAGGGCCCATGGAGGCCTATATGCGCCATCAATTTTCCTTTCTAGGAGTTGCGGCGCCAGAAAGAAATAAACTCTATAAAAAATACTTTCCAGAAGCTAAAAAAACAAAGATGATCGATTGGGATTTTGTAGATACTTGCTGGGAAAAAGAGTCTAGAGAATACCAGTATGTGGCTGCCAATTATTTGAAAGCCATGCAGTCTTATCTAAAGGACAGCGATTTGCCTAAGCTAGAGCAGTTGGTTGTTACCAAGTCTTGGTGGGATACGGTGGATATCCTAGATCGCGTAGTAGGGAGTTTGGTATACAATAAGCCGGAACTGGAAAAAATAATCCTCCAATGGAGCCTATCAGACAATATCTGGCTGAGACGCGTCGCTATTGACCACCAGTTGTTAAGAAAAGAGAAGACCAATGTTCAATTAATGGAAAAGATTCTGCTTCATAATTTGAACCAAACAGAATTCTTTATCAATAAAGCCATTGGATGGGCTCTGAGAGACTACTCCAAAAAGAATCCATCTTGGGTAGCATGCTTCATTGAGAAAAACAAGGAAAGAATGGCTGAACTTAGTATCAAAGAAGCGAGTAAGTACCTCTAGCGTGATTGAAAAGCGCATTCATTACTTGAAAAAAGTCGCTCGTTTATGTTATAATAGACTGTATTTAAAAATTTTAAGGAGAAATGACAGAATGTCTGTATCATTTGAAAACAAAGAAACAAACCGTGGTGTCTTGACTTTCACTATCTCTCAAGACCAAATCAAACCAGAATTGGACCGTGTCTTCAACTCAGTGAAGAAATCTCTTAATGTTCCAGGTTTTCGTAAAGGTCACCTTCCACGCCCTATCTTCGACAAAAAATTTGGTGAAGAGTCACTTTATCAAGACGTTATGAACGCTCTTTTGCCAAATGCTTATGAAGCAGCTGTAAAAGAAGCTGGTCTTGAAGTGGTTGCTCAACCAAAAATTGATGTAACTTCAATGGAAAAAGGTCAAGACTGGGTTATCACTGCTGAAGTCGTTACAAAACCTGAAGTAAAATTGGGTGACTACAAAAACCTTGAAGTATCAGTTGATGTAGAAAAAGAAGTAACTGACGCTGATGTTGAAGAGCGTATCGAACGCGAACGCAACAACTTGGCTGAATTGGTTATCAAGGAAGCTGTTGCTGAAAACGGCGACACTGTTGTCATTGACTTCGTTGGTTCTATCGATGGTGTTGAATTTGACGGCGGAAAAGGTGAAAATTTCTCACTTGGACTTGGTTCAGGTCAATTCATCCCTGGTTTCGAAGACCAATTGGTAGGTCACTCAGCTGGCGAAACTGTTGATGTTATCGTAACATTCCCAGAAGACTACCAAGCAGAAGACCTTGCAGGTAAAGAGGCTAAATTCGTAACAACTATCCACGAAGTAAAAGCAAAAGAAGTTCCAGCTCTTGACGATGAACTTGCAAAAGACATCGATGAAGAAGTTGAAACACTTGCTGAATTGAAAGAAAAATACCGCAAGGAATTGGCTGCTGCTAAAGAAGAAGCTTACAAAGATGCAGTTGAAGGTGCAGCAATTGATAAAGCTGTAGAAAACGCTGAAATCGTAGAACTTCCAGAAGAAATGATCCACGAAGAAGTTCACCGCTCAGTAAACGAATTCCTTGGAAACTTGCAACGTCAAGGTATCAACCCTGACATGTACTTCCAAATCACTGGAACTACTCAAGAAGACCTTCACAAACAATACGAGGGAGAAGCTGAGTCACGTACTAAGACTAACCTTGTTATCGAAGCAGTTGCCAAAGCTGAAGGATTTGATGCTTCAGAAGAAGAAATCCAAAAAGAAGTTGAGCAATTGGCAGCAGACTACAACATGGAAGTTGCTCAAGTACAAAGCTTGCTTTCAGCTGATATGTTGAAACACGACATCACAATTAAAAAAGCTGTTGAATTGATTACAAGCACAGCAACAGTTAAATAATCTTATACTCTTCGAAAATCTCTTCAAACCACGTCAGCGTCGCCTTACCGTACTCAAGTACAGCTTGTGGCTAGCTTCCTAGTTTGCTCTTTGATTTTCATTGAGTATTAATAAACAAAAATCCCACCTGAATTGGTGGGTTTTCTTATGCACTATTTTCCAAAAATCTCTTTGAGGTCTGCGTCTGTAATCCCAATCATGGCTGGTATACTGTCCCAGTTTTCTTCTGTCAGGATGTAGGATTGTTCAGAGGTACTTGATGTGGCAGTTTCAGAGACAGCTGGTTGCTTTTCTTCAACATTCTCCAATAAATCACTGAAACGTTCAATCAGATAGGTTTTTCGGGCAGTTCCGATATGTTGGGTAGCATAGTCGAAGGCCTGTAATTCGCCTAGTAAGATAAGCTTGCTTTTGGCGCGTGTAATGGCTGTATAGATGAGATTTCGCTCCAGCATGCGCCTGCTAGCACTGGTAATCGGTAGGATGACAACAGGAAACTCGCTTCCCTGGGACTTATGGATACTCATGGCATAGGCCAGGCGAATCTTGTACCATTCGTTACGTGGGTAAGAGACCTCATTGCCATCAAAATCAATGACAATCTCGTCTTGTTTCGACTCGGTGTATTTACCAGGAATCAGGTCTGTGATGACTCCTAAATCTCCATTAAAGACATTGATTTCAGCATCATTGACCAGATGAATGACCTTGTCGCCCTTGCGATAGTGGCACTGGGGAGCTTCAAAACTGAGTTGGTCTTTTTGTGGTGGATTCAGGAGGTCTTGCATGAGCTGGTTGATGGCATCAATCCCTGCCGTCCCTCGGTACATGGGAGCCAGAACTTGGATATCACGGGCAGGAATACCACTTCTGAGGGCAGCACCTAAGATTTTTTCAATAGTAGCAGGAATATGGCCACTAGCAATTTCAAAGTAGGAACGGTCTGCTTTTTTCTGGGTGAAATCAGCTGGCAAGATGCCCTGTCGAATTTGACTAGCTAGGGTGACGATGGTTGATTCTTCGCTTTGCCTGTAAATTTTTTCCAAGCGACTCTGAGGAATCAAGGGAATATGAAGCAGATCCGCTAGAACCTGTCCAGGACTGACAGACGGTAGCTGATCGCTATCCCCCACGATGAGAATTTTACTGTTAGAAGAGATATTGGAGAAGAGATGATTGGCCAGCCAAGTATCTACCATAGAAAATTCATCTACGATGATAAAGTCGGCATCCAGATAATCTTCAAGATGGCTGGTATCATCGTCACCTGTCATTCCTAAATGACGGTGTATGGTCGCGCTAGGCAAACCTGTCAATTCATTCATGCGGCGAGCTGCTCGTCCAGTTGGAGCAGCAAGAAGAATCGGCAGATTGCTTTTTTTCTTGAGGTCAAGTCCTTCTAAAAGGGCGTAAACAGCGATGATACCATTGATAACCGTTGTCTTACCAGTACCAGGTCCACCTGTCAGAATAAAGACCTTGTTCTGGATAGCATCACAGATAGCTTGTTTTTGAATACTATCATACTCAATTCCCAGCTCTGCCTCGACAGTAGTGATATGTTTTTGAATGGTTTCTAAATCCTGGCTCTTCTGTTTTCCTTTTTCAAGGATACGAACCAAGTGACTGCGGATTCCTTCCTCCGCGAAAAAGAGACTATTATCAAAGATTTTGGTATCAATCTGCTGGACCTTGTCTTCTTCAATCAGGTAGGAGAGTTCTTGGGCCACTTGGCTGGGATCCAGTTCCACGGGGCGGGAAGACTCAAGGAGAGTAAGGGTTTGTTCCAGCAAATCCCGTGCTTCAACATAGGTGTCCCCTGTTTCCATACAGGCCTGAAAAAGACTATGAACTAGTCCTGCACGGAAGCGTTCAGGAGCCTGACTTTCGATGCCTAGTTCCTCAGCTAGTTGGTCAGCAATGGTAAAGCCCAAACCCTTGATATCCTCAACCAGCTGGTAGGGATAATTTTCAACCACATCAAGGGTTTCTTCCTTGTAAAAATCTTGAATCTGGAAGGCTAGCTTATTGGGAATGCCGTAGTTGGCCAGTTTGGCTAAAACCATCTCCGTTCCGTAGTTGAGACGGAGGGTGGAGACGAAAGCCTCGCGATTTTTTGCAGATAGTCCTGCAATGCCTTCTAGCTTTTCTGGGTGTTGCAGAATTTCGTCAATGGTATTATCGCCATAGGTATTCACGATTTTCTGAGCTGTCTTGAGACCAATTCCCTTGAAATGGCTACTTGAAAAGTATTTGACAAGCCCTTTGCTAGTTGGTTTTGCGCGTTCATAACGGCTGATTTGCAGCTGCTCCCCGTACTTGGAGTGCTGGACAATTTGTCCCCAAAAAGTATAGTCTTCTCCCTCAATCACGTCAGCCATGGTGCCCGTGACAATGATTTCAAAATCATCAAAATCCTCTGCGTCTGTATCGTCGATTTCTAGGAGAAGGATGCGATAAAAATTGCTGGGATTTTCAAAAATAATCCGTTCAATGGTTCCTGAAAAATAAACTTCCATAAGATTCCTTTGCATAAATAGGTGAGAGTTAATACTCTTCGAAAATCAAATTCAAACCACGTCAGCTTCGCCTTGCCGTACTCAAGTACAGCCTGCGGCTAGCTTCCTAGTTTGCTCTTTGATTTTCATTGAGTATAACTTTGTTTCTATCTTAATCAAACTGGATAGTGAATAATCATATTCTCACGATAGAAGAAGAGGCTGAGATTGGTGATTCTCGGCCTCTTCGATTTCTTAAAATGTTCCGATACGGGTGATTGGCCAGAAGCGGAATTTAGCTTCCCCTGTGATATCTTTTGCTTTGAAGGTACCTACGTGGCGGCTGTCGCTTGAAACCAGGCGATCGTCTCCGAGGAGAAGGTATTCACCTTCTGGGACAGTAAAGCTAAAGTTGGTGTTGTAGTTGACATCAACTGTGAAGGCTTGAGCCTTTTGAGCGATACTTCTAAAGAAGGTTCCTTTATTTCCTTCAAAGCCCTTGCCTGAGTATGTGCTTTGGAGTTTGTCATCCTTGAAACGTTTGATGTAGTCAGCTAGGTAAGGCTCATCCGTCTCTTTATCATTGATGTAAAGTTTATCGTTTTCGTAACGGATGGTGTCGCCAGGCATTCCGATGACACGCTTGACGATGTCCTTATTGCCATCTTCCTCATGGGCCACCACGATATCAAAACGGTCAATAGGGAGGTGCTTAACGACAAAGAGAATTTCGCCATCTGCTAGGGTAGGATCCATGGAGTGGCCTTCTACGCGGACATTACTCCAAAAAAAGATACGGCTCAAAGCTAGTAATGACAGAATCAGGAGGAACAATCCCCACTCTTTTAAGAAATTTTTAAATGAATTCATAACTTACCTTTCTAAGCGTTTTTTCGCTTTTTCAGTATTTTTAAAGTGCAGTTTAGCGCAGAAATTGAGTCCCTGCATACCATAGGCTTGTAAAATCTGGCTAGCCACCTTATCAGAAGGCGTTCCAGCTCCACTTGGAAGTTGATAACCCAGTTCTCGTCCTAGATTTTCTAGATTTTCCAGAAAGAGATCACGCGCAATGATAGAAGAAACTGCGATAGCCAAGTATTTGCCCTCAGCCTTTTCTTCTAAGCTGATAGGATTGCTGAAACGATTGGCCTCTTGTGCCAAGTACTTGTCATAATTTTTAGCACTGGTAAAGGCATCAATCACAATTTTCTCAGGCTGAACACCTTTTTGAAGAAGGAGATAGATAGCCTGATTATGGAGGGCCACCTTAACCGAAACAGCGTTGTAGCGGTCTCCGATGACCTCGTTGTACTTGCTTGGTGAGAGAAGCAGTGCCTGGTGCTGGATTTTTTCTTTGAGGATAGGGGCAATCTGACGGATCTTTTGGTCTGTCAGAGTCTTAGAATCCCCCACACCTAGTTTTCGCAAGAAGGCATGCTGGTCAGGTGTGACAAAGGAAGCCACAACTGCAAGCCCACCAAAGTAGGAACCATTCCCTACCTCATCTGTCCCAATCAAAGGGAAATTTTGACCCCTGTTTTCCTCTAAAACCTGATAGCCAAAGAAACTAGCATATTTCTCGGCTCCTTCCCCCTGAAGCAAGACTTTTCCAGAAGTATAGATAGAAACGGTTGCTTGAGGCAGTTTCAAAAAATAGCGAATATAGGGGTTTTTACTGGGAGCCAGACTTGTTTGATAGTGTTCAAGAAAAGCCTGAATCTCCTTTTCGCTTGGTGTGAGTGTTATACTTGCCATAGTTTCTATTGTACCATAAAAGAAGGCAAATTTGTAAAAACTGACAAAATTAGCGAATTTTGGTATAATATCGTGAGGTGAATTTTATGGCAAATCTAAATCGATTCAAATTTACATTCGGGAAAAAATCATTAACCTTGACAACCGAGCATGATAATCTTTTTATGGAGGAAATCGCTAAGGTTGCGACAGAAAAATACCAAGCAATTAAAGAACAAATGCCTAGTGCAGACGATGAAACAATCGCTCTTTTGTTGGCAGTTAACTGTTTGTCAACTCAACTCAGCCGTGAGATTGAATTTGACGATAAGGAGCAAGAACTAGAAGAACTCCGTCACAAACTCGTGACTTGCAAGCAAGAACAGAGCAAGATTGAGGATTCCTTATGATTTCACTCCTTCTTCTATTGGTCTTGGCTTGGGGATTTTATATCGGCTATCGGAGAGGCCTGCTCTTACAGGTTTATTACCTGATTTCAGCTATGGCATCGGCTTTTGTGGCTGGCCAGTTTTATAAGGGGCTAGGAGAGCAATTTCATTTGCTGGTCCCTTATGCAAATCCGCAGGAAGGTCAGGGAACTTTCTTTTTCCCATCGGATCAACTCTTTCAGTTGGATAAGGTCTTTTACGCAGGGATCGGCTATTTGCTTGTATTTGGGATTGTCTATAGCATCGGTCGTTTGCTTGGTCTCCTCTTACACTTGATTCCTAGTAAAAAACTGGGTGGTAAGTTGTTCCAAGTTTCAGCAGGTATTTTGTCCATGTTGGTGACCTTATTTGTCTTGCAAATGGCCTTGACTATCTTGGCAACCATTCCCATGGCAGCTATTCAAAATCCTCTTGAAAAAAGTATCGTCGCAAAACACATCATCCAGAGCATACCAGTAACAACTAGTTGGCTCAAACAAATCTGGGTGACAAATTTAATCGGATAAAAAGGGCAGGAGTTTTCCTCGCCCTTTGTTTACAGATTGACTAGAATCTATCAGAATGTAAAAAGCTAATACTCTTCGAAAATCTCTTCAAACCACGTCAGCTTCCATCTGCAACCTCAAAACAGTATTTTGAGCTGACTTCGTCAGTTCTATCCAAAACCTCAAAACGGTGTTTTGAGCAACCTGCGGCTAGCTGCCTAGTTTACTCTTTGATTTTCATTGAGTATAATACACATAGACATTCAAAGATAAGGAAATAAAGATGAACAAGAAAATATTAGAAACATTAGAGTTCAATAAGGTTAAGGCCTTGTTTGAGCCTCATTTGTTGACCGAGCAGGGCTTGGAGCAATTGAGACAGCTAGCTCCGACTGCCAAAGCGGATAAAATCAAACAGGCTTTTGCTGAGATGAAGGAAATGCAGGCTCTCTTTGTCGAGCAACCGCATTTTACCATTCTTGCAACCAAGGAAATCGCAGGAGTCTGCAAGCGGTTGGAGATGGGGGCAGACCTCAATATCGAGGAGTTCCTACTCTTGAAGCGCGTGCTTCTTTCTAGCAGAGAACTGCAAAGTTTTTATGCCAATCTGGAAAATGTCAGCTTGGAAGAATTAGCCCTTTGGTTTGAGAAATTACATGATTTTCCACAATTACAAGGAAATCTCCAAGCCTTTAATGATGCAGGTTTCATTGAAAATTTTGCCAGTGAAGAATTGGCGCGCATCCGTCGAAAAATCCATGATAGCGAGAGTCAGGTACGCGATGTTTTACAAGACCTGCTCAAGCAGAAAGCGCAGATGTTGACGGAAGCGATTGTTGCCAGTAGAAATGGTCGTCAGGTTTTACCAGTCAAAAACACCTACCGTAATAAGATTGCAGGTGTTGTTCATGATATTTCTGCCAGCGGAAACACCGTCTATATCGAACCCCGTGAGGTGGTCAAACTGAGCGAAGAAATTGCCAGTTTACGAGCAGATGAGCGCTATGAAATGCTTCGCATTCTCCAAGAAATTTCTGAACGTGTCCGCCCTCATGCGGCTGAAATCGCCAACGATGCTTGGATTATCGGCCACATAGACTTGATTCGTGCCAAGGTCCGCTTTATCCAAGAAAGACAAGCAGTCGTTCCCCAACTGTCAGAAGGTCAAGAGATCCAACTGCTTCATGTCTGCCATCCATTGGTCAAAAATGCCGTTGCAAATGATGTCCATTTTGGTCAAGATTTAACAGCCATTGTTATTACAGGTCCCAATACAGGTGGGAAGACCATCATGCTTAAAACTCTGGGCTTGACGCAGGTTATGGCCCAGTCTGGTTTGCCGATTTTAGCAGATAAGGGAAGTCGTGTTGGTATTTTTGAAGAAATTTTTGCTGATATTGGAGATGAGCAGTCTATTGAGCAGAGCTTGTCTACCTTCTCTAGCCATATGACCAATATCGTGGATATTCTTGGCAAGGTTAATCAGCATTCGCTCTTGCTCTTGGATGAGTTGGGGGCTGGTACAGATCCCCAAGAGGGAGCCGCCCTTGCCATGGCCATTCTGGAGGACCTTCGCCTGCGTCAAGTCAAGACCATGGCTACGACCCACTATCCAGAACTCAAGGCCTACGGTATTGAGACAGCCTTTGTGCAAAATGCCAGCATGGAGTTTGATACTGCAACTCTACGCCCGACCTATCGCTTTATGCAGGGCGTTCCTGGTCGAAGCAATGCCTTCGAAATCGCTAAACGTTTAGGCCTATCTGAAGTTATCGTAGGGGATGCCAGTCAGCAGGTCGATCAGGACAATGATGTCAACCGGATTATTGAGCAACTGGAAGAGCAGACACTGGAAAGTCGTAAACGCTTGGACAATATCCGCGAGGTGGAGCAAGAAAATCTCAAGATGAACCGTGCTCTCAAAAAACTATACAACGAGCTCAATCGTGAAAAGGAAACCGAGCTTAATAAGGCGCGTGAACAGGCTGCTGAGATTGTGGACATGGCCCTAAGTGAGAGTGACCAGATTCTCAAAAATCTCCACAGCAAATCTCAACTCAAGCCCCACGAAATCATTGAAGCCAAGGCCGAGCTGAAAAAATTGGCTCCTGAAAAAGTGGACTTGTCAAAAAATAAGGTTCTTCAAAAGGCCAAGAAAAAACGTGCTCCAAAGGTGGGAGATGATATCGTTGTTCTCAGTTATGGACAGCGTGGTACCTTGACCAGTCAACTCAAAGATGGCCACTGGGAAGCCCAAGTTGGCTTGATTAAGATGACCTTGGAAGAAAAAGAGTTTGACCTTGTTCAAGCCCAGCAAGAAAAGCAAGTCAAGAAGAAACAGGTCAATGTTGTGAAACGAACTTCTGGTCGAGGACCTCAAGCCAGACTGGATCTTCGAGGCAAACGCTATGAAGAGGCTATGAATGAGCTAGATGCCTTTATCGACCAAGCCCTGCTTAATAATATGGCTCAAGTTGATATCATACACGGTATCGGTACAGGTGTTATCCGTGAAGGTGTCACCAAATACCTACAAAGAAACAAGCATGTCAAGAGTTTCGGCTATGCCCCACAAAATGCTGGAGGGAGTGGCGCAACTATTGTGACCTTTAAAGGATAGCAGTATTCTGGACTTTATAAAGTAAAAACTGTTGAACTAATTTTTACTAATAAACACATTGACAAAAGCCAACATTTTTTGTAAAATAAGAATCAATTAAATACCAACACCGAATGAAGTTTAATAGAAGTGGTGAATCGTTTGATTTTCCATGACTGTAAATGGACGGAACTCTGGAGAGACCGTAAAGGCACCGAAGGGGCAAGGCAGGCAACTGCTCAAACTCTCAGGTAAAAGGACAGAGCTAGGATAGACCGCTTTTTAGCATTTATCTAAGCATTCCAGAGTACATGTATCTTGCATGTGCTCTTTCTTTTGGGGTTGAAAAGATAGGAGAAGGAAATGTTAGAATTGCTTAAATCAATCGATGCTTTTGCTTGGGGCCCACCCCTTTTGATTTTATTGGTCGGAACAGGTATTTACCTAACTGCCCGTCTAGGACTCTTGCAGGTTTTGCGTCTGCCTAAGGCCTTTCAGCTTATTTTTACTAAGGACAAGGGGCATGGCGATGTATCCAGCTTTGCGGCCTTGTGTACAGCCCTAGCAGCGACAGTTGGTACGGGAAATATTATCGGGGTGGCGACGGCTATCAAGGTCGGTGGCCCAGGAGCTCTCTTTTGGATGTGGATGGCTGCTTTCTTTGGGATGGCTACCAAGTATTCAGAAGGACTACTAGCTATCAAATACCGCACCAAGGACGACCATGGTGCAGTGGCGGGAGGCCCAATGCACTATATCCTTCTAGGGATGGGAGAAAAGTGGCGTCCGCTTGCTATCTTCTTTGCCCTTGCAGGTGTCTTAGTGGCTTTATTGGGGATCGGAACCTTCACCCAGGTCAACTCGATTACAGAATCTATCCAGAATACAACAACTATTTCGCCAGCTATCACAGCTCTTGTGTTGTCTGTATTTGTAGCAATTGCAGTCTTTGGTGGACTCAAATCCATTTCAAAGGTTTCAACTACTGTTGTTCCTTTTATGGCCATCATCTATATTTTGGGAACTCTTACAGTTATTTTCTTTAATATTGAGAAGATTCCTGCCACAATCGCTTTAATCTTGACATCGGCTTTTAGTCCAGTTGCTGCGGTCGGTGGATTTGCCGGTGCTAGCATTCGAATGGCTATTCAAAATGGTGTAGCGCGAGGTGTGTTCTCGAACGAATCTGGTCTGGGTTCGGCTCCCATTGCAGCTGCTGCGGCTAAGACAAATGAACCGGTAGAGCAAGGATTGATTTCCATGACAGGAACCTTTATTGATACACTCATTATCTGTACCTTGACTGGTTTGACCATCTTGGTAACTGGTGTTTGGAGTGGTGATTTGAATGGAGTTGCCTTGACTCAGTCAGCCTTCTCAACAGTCTTTTCACACTTTGGACCTGCCCTTTTGACCATCTTCCTTGTGCTCTTTGCCTTTACAACGATTCTAGGTTGGAACTATTACGGAGAACGTTGTTTCGAGTTCCTCTTTGGGGTTCGCTTTATCTGGCTCTACCGTGTGGTCTTTGTGCTCATGGTCTTGTTGGGAGGATTTATCGAGTTGGATATGGTTTGGATTATCGCAGATATCGTTAATGCCTTGATGGCTCTGCCAAACTTGATTGCCCTCTTAGTTTTATCACCAGTCGTTATTGCTGAGACTAAAAAGTATTTTGACAAATAATGAAATCACACAGCCCGTGTGATTTTTTTCTTTCATAAAAAATTTTTATCGATGCAATTTAAAATATATATTATACACGGTATAGAATCTGTGATAGACTAGGTTTCAACAAAATGAAAAGAGGTTTTATGATGACAACATTTACCATCCATACAGTCGAATCAGCACCAGCAGAAGTGAAAGAGGTTCTTGAAACAGTAGAAAAAGATAACAATGGCTATATTCCCAACCTAATCGGTCTCTTGGCTAATGCACCTACCGCCTTAGAAGCCTACAGAACTGTCGGAGCCATCAACCGTCGCAATAGCCTGACACCAGTTGAGCGTGAAGTAGTGCAAATCACGGCAGCTGTAACTAATGGTTGTGCTTTCTGCGTGGCAGGTCACACAGCTTTTTCCATCAAACAAATCCAGATGAATGATGACCTTCTGCAAGCCCTTCGCAATCGTACTCCAATCGAAACAGATCCTAAATTAGACACTCTGGCTAAGTTTACTTTGGCAGTTATCAATACCAAGGGTCGTGTAGGAGATGAAGCCTTGGGTGAATTTTTAGAAGCTGGCTACACCCAACAAAATGCCTTGGATGTGGTTCTTGGTGTTAGCCTAGCAAGCCTCTGTAACTATGCCAACAATCTAGCCAATACACCAATTAACCCAGAATTGCAACCTTATGCCTAATTCATATCTGAGTAAAATGAAGTCTGAAATAATCGGACTTCATTTTTTAAGTCCTCATTTAAGTGCTTTTATGCTATACTGAAACTAACATGATTATTGGAGGTTAGGATGAAAAAACTCCCCTTGGTATTTTCTGGTTGTTTGCTAGGTTTAGCAGGAGCTGGAAATCTTATTTTAGATACGTTGCCGGTTCTGTCACATATACTGAGTTTATCAGGTTTGGTTTTATGGATTTACTTTCTGATTTTGCATCTTTTTAATTGGAAGGAAACCAAGCAAGAATTGACCAAGCCCCCTCTTTTGTCAGGGATGGCCACTTTTCCTATGGCTGGGATGATTTTATCTACCTATGTTTTTCGCGTCTTCCCTCATCTTCCTTTGGTAGCGCAAGGGCTCTGGTGGTTTTCATTTCTCTTGGATTTGGTCTTGATTGCTGGTTTCACCATCAAGTTTGCTTATCCAGGCAAGAGAGTCAATGCTACTCCAAGCTGGACGGTACTTTATGTGGGGATAGCAGTGGCTGCCTTAACCTATCCTCTCGTAGGCATTATAGAAATTGCCTATGCGACCTTGAGTTTTGGTTTTCTCCTAACCTTCTATCTCTATCCGCTTATTTATAGCGATTTAAAGAAACATCCACTCTCAATAGCCATGCTTGGACAAGAAGGGATTTACTGTGCTCCTTTCTCATTGCTTTTGGCTTCTCTGGTTCGGGTTGGAGGAGAGAGTCTACCGACTTGGGTCTTGATTGTCATGCTCTTGGCTTCCCAATCCTTCTTTTTCTTTGTTTTAACTCGCCTGCCCAATATTTTAAAACAAGGCTTTCAACCAGCCTTCTCAGCCCTCACCTTCCCAACCATTATCACAGCTACTTCGCTCAAGATGGCTCAGGGAATCTTGAAACTTCCATTTTTGGATTATTTGATACTGGCTGAAACCGCTATTTGCTTAATTATTTTATTCTTTGTATTAGGCGCATATCTGAATTGGTTACGAAAAAAGGTCTAGCTAGAAATAGCTAAACCTTATTTTTTATGGTTTGATAACTTCAGCTCCACCCATGTATGGACGAAGTGCTTCTGGGATGGTTACAGAACCATCTTCATTTTGGTAGTTTTCAAGAATAGCAGCTACTGTACGTCCAACTGCAAGTCCAGAACCGTTCAAGGTATGAAGGAGTTTCACCTTGCCATCAGCTTCATCACGGTAACGGATTTGGGCACGACGGGCTTGGAAATCTTCTGTGTTTGAACAGCTTGAGATTTCACGATAGGTGTTTTGTGCTGGAATCCAAACTTCTAAGTCGTAAGTCTTCGCAGCTGAGAAGCCCATATCTCCTGTAGAGAGAGCAACGACACGGTATGGAAGGTTGAGTTTTTGAAGAATGTTTTCAGCGTTGGCTGTCATTTTCTCCAATTCTTCGTATGATTCTTCAGGTTTGGCAAATTTAACCATTTCAACCTTGTGGAATTGGTGCAAACGAATCAATCCGCGAGTATCACGTCCAGCTGAACCAGCCTCAGAACGGAATGATGGGCTCATAGCAGTGAAGTAGATTGGCAGGTCTTTACCATCAAGGATTTCATCACGGTAGTAGTTTGTTAGAGGAACTTCAGCTGTAGGAATAAGGACATAATTGCTGTCGCTGAGTTCAAAAGTATCTTCCTTGAATTTTGGATATTGACCCGTACCAAACATAGAATCGTGGTTAACCATGTAAGGTGTGATGACTTCAGTATAGCCTTCTTTGCCATGCTCATCCAACATAAAGTTGTAGATAGCACGTTCCAAACGAGCACCGAGGCCTTTATAGAAGAGGAAGCGAGCCCCTGTTACCTTACCACCCCGTTCCCAGTCAAGGATGCCCAAGTCTTCACCAAGATCCCAGTGGGCTTTTGGCTCGAAGTCAAATTCGCGTGGGGTACCCCAACGGCGAACTTCAACATTGTCGTCTTCGTCAGCCCCAACAGGAACACTATCAGCTGGAATATTTGGAAGAGTCGTTGTAAATTCTGTCAATTTAGCATCGATGTCTGCCAATTCAGCATCCAAGGCTTTGACTTCAGCAGATAGGGTTTGCATAGCAGTAATCTTGTCATCTGCATTTTCCTTGTTGCGCTTAGCTTGGGCAATCTCAGCAGAAACTGTGTTACGTTCTGCTTTTAAAGTTTCAACCTTGACCAAGATGTCACGACGTTTAGCATCGATTTCTTTCATTTCATTCAAGACAGTAGCATCTACACCACGTGTAGCCAATTTTTCTGCGACAGCATCAAAGTCTGTACGAATACGTTTGATATCTAACATAAGAACTCCTTTATGAAAAAAGCACACCTGACAAAGCGTTGGAGTGGCAGGGCCACGGTTCCATCCAACTTCACAGGTGTGCACTTGATTGTGTATGTAATTGTTACTAACGGTAGAATTTCACCTATCTCTCCTATCTGCTCGCAGCATCCGCAGACTTTCTGAAAGAAGAAGATAACCTACTTATCCGTTGGTATGATTATACTAAAGTTTCTACTTTTTTGCAAATAGATTTTTAAATTTTTGACCAATGGTCTGGAGTAGAGTCGGAAGTTTCACGACCTTGTCATTGCCCAGTTTTTCACGAGCAATTTTGAGAATGGCACCTGAGTCTTTTGAAGCAAAGAGGAATTTTCCTCTGTCTGTAAAGACTTCGAAGTGGCGACTGATTTTGCGACCAGTGACATTGGCCCCAATTTGGTTGATATGGCTCCAAGGAATCTGGATAAATTGTTCAACATTGACGTCGGGGTAAAATTCCAGAGCCTGATCTCCGACAAGGAATTTCCCAACTTTCCCAGCTATAGAGAGGTAGGAGGTGCCTGTCGTATTGAGGAGCACTGTTTTGTTAAGTGATTGAGCCATGCTTAGTTTTCCTTACTTTCACCGAAAAAGGCATTGTAGAGGGCTTTAATAGCTGCTTTCTCTTGATCCTTATGGACAACAAACATGATAGACACTTCACTAGAACCTTGAGACATCATCTGGATGTTGATCTTATTTTCAGATAGAGCACGTGTCGCAGTAGCAGTTACTCCGATATGGCTCTTCATCTTTTCTCCAACAATCATAATGATTGAAAGGTCGTGCTCGATTTCTGCATGGTCTACTTCGGCCTTTTGAACCAACTGACGAAGGATTTCTTCTTCCTTGATAGGAGTTAGTTCGCGAGAACGGAGGATGATTGAAAGATCGTCGATACCTGTTGGCATATGTTCCCAACCGATGTTAAGATCTTCAAGGATTTGAAGAACCTTGCGTCCAAATCCAACCTCACGGTTCATGAGGTATTTCGACATATTAATGCTGACAAAGCCAGAGTCACCAGCAATTCCTACTACTGGGAACTTGTCACTACTATGTTTTAGAACGATACGAGTACCTGGATGGTCAGGGTTGTTGGTATTCTTGATAACCAGAGGGATTTTTCCACGGTAGGCAGGAAGAAGTGCTTCGTCATGAAGAACTGAGAAGCCTGCATAGGCCAACTCACGCATTTCACGGTAGGTCAACTCAGGGATTGAGTGTGGTTGGTGGATAATACCAGGGTGAGCTGCAAAGATACCATCAACATCCGTAAAGTTTTCATAGAGGTCTGCCTTAACACCGGCAGCAATGATAGAACCTGTAATGTCTGAGCCTCCACGTGAGAAGGTACAGATTTGATTTTCCTTGGTAACTCCAAAGAAACCAGGAATGACAAGAACTTCATTTGTATTTGTCAATTCTTCAATCTTGTCATAACTTGATGGAATGATGCGAGCGTGACCAGGTTCACTTGTGACCACAATACCAGCTTCTCTAGGGTGAACATAGCGTGCATCGATCCCGTTTTGATTAAAGTAGGCAGCGATCAATTTAGCATTGTTATTTTCACCGGCTGCTAGGAAAGTATCGTAGAGAAATTCGTTTTCTTCGATAGGAAGAGTAGCTAAGGCGCGAATACTTTTTGAAATTTTTTCTAGCACAGCTGGTTTTAGTTCCAATTCACTAACCATAGCAGCATAGCGGTCGATAATCCAGCTTTGGCTCTTGCTAATATCGTTACCAGCAACATAGTCGCGGTAGTATTTAATCAAGGCATCTGTAACCTTAGTATCTTCAGCATTGCGTTTACCAGGGGCAGAAACGACTACAAAACGACGCTCTGAATCGCTTTTGACGATGTTTAAAACTTTTTCTAATTGACTAGCAGAGGCAAGAGAGCTACCTCCAAATTTAACAACTTTCATAAGAACTCCTAAAGTAAGTATTTTATACGATTATAGCAGAAAGAAAGCCTTTTTTCAATGAAGAAAATAAGATGCTTTCTAGTATAAAGCGATTCTTTATAATCGGCTGAGACACTTTCAGTTGATTTTTTCTTGCTTTCTGATTTTAAAAAAGATATACTTTGAAAATAGAATAATTTAAACTGCTTATAAAATAAAAAGGAGTCCTGATGGAACACATTATTTATCAGCTTGAAGAGGATTTGGCAATCCTTACCTTGAATCGTCCTGAGGTCGCAAATGGTTTTCATATTCCTATGTGTGAGGAGATTTTAGAAGCTCTGACTTTGGCAGAAGAGGATCCGGCTGTGCATTTTGTCTTAATCAACGCGAATGGCAAAGTCTTTTCAGTTGGGGGAGATTTGGTTGAGATGAAGCGAGCAGTCGATGAGGATGATATTCCATCATTGACAAAAATCGCAGAATTGGTCAATACTATTTCTTATAAAATCAAGCAAATTGCTAAACCTGTCTTGATGGAGGTTGATGGGGCTGTTGCAGGTGCCGCAGCGAATATGGCTGTTGCTGCAGATTTCTGTCTGGCAACGGATAAGGCTAAATTTATCCAAGCTTTTGTTGGAGTTGGTTTGGCTCCGGATGCAGGAGGAATTCATCTCTTGAGTCGAAGTATTGGTGTGACGCGTGCTGCTCAATTAGCTATGACAGGTGAGGCTTTGAACGCAGAAAAAGCTCTAGAGTGGGGGCTGGTTTACCGTGTCTGTGAAGCTGATAAACTTGAAAAGACGAGAGAACAGCTCCTTAAAAAATTGAGACGCGGGTCAGCTAATTCCTATACAGCCATCAAGAAGTTGGTTTGGGAGAGCCAATTTAAAGACTGGCAGAGTTACGCTACTTTAGAACTGAACCTACAGGGGTCACTAGCGAAAACAGAGGATTTCAAAGAGGGAGTTCGGGCTCATTCGGAAAAAAGACGACCTAAATTTACAGGAAAATAAAAAAATACTTGCACCATTCTTTGAACTTTGATATAATTCTTTTGTCAAATGTTTTGATTCTAAAAGTTTTTTTGAAAAGGAGGGAAGGAAAGATTGGACTACCAACGAATTAATGAATATTTAACGTCTATATTTAACAATGTCCTCGTTATTGAGGAAGTTAGCTTGAGGGGTAGTCGTTTCAAGGATATCTCCATCAAAGAAATGCATACGATTGATGTGATTGGAAAAGTTCCAGATGTGACACCAAGTCAAGTGTCAAAAGAGTTGATGGTGACTCTTGGGACAGTTACGACTAGTTTGAATAACCTCGAACGCAAGGGTTATATTGAACGCATTCGTTCAGAACATGATCGACGTGTAGTGCATCTGCATTTGACAAAGAAAGGTCGCTTGGTTCATAGGCTACATAAACGCTTCCACAAGGCCATGGTTGAAAAAATCATTGATGGTATGAGTAAGCAAGAAATGGAGGTTATGAGCAAAGGTTTGACTAATCTTTATCAATTTTTGGAGGATTTGAGATAATGGCTTTTGCAAAAATAAGCCAGGTTGCTCATTATGTGCCAGAGCAAGTGGTTACAAATCATGATTTGGCTCAGATTATGGATACCAATGATGAGTGGATTTCAAGTCGGACGGGAATACGACAAAGGCATATTTCAAGAACAGAATCTACTAGTGATTTGGCTACAGAAGTTGCCAAGAAACTAATGGCAAAAGCTGGAATCACAGGAGAGGAGTTAGATTTTATCATCCTAGCTACCATTACTCCTGATTCGATGATGCCCTCTACAGCTGCTCGTGTTCAAGCTAATATTGGTGCTAATAAGGCCTTTGCTTTTGACCTAACAGCTGCTTGCAGTGGATTTGTATTTGCTCTTTCAACTGCTGAAAAGTTTATCGCTTCTGGTCGCTTTCAAAAAGGCTTGGTGATTGGTAGTGAAACCCTCTCTAAAGCAGTCGATTGGTCAGACCGATCAACAGCTGTTTTGTTTGGAGATGGTGCTGGTGGTGTCTTGTTAGAAGCTAGCGAGCAAGAGCATTTCTTGGCAGAGAGTCTCAATAGCGATGGAAGTCGCAGCGAGTGTCTGACCTATGGACATTCAGGGTTACATTCTCCATTTTCAGATCAAGAAAGTGCAGATTCATTTTTGAAGATGGATGGGCGCGCAGTTTTTGATTTTGCCATTCGAGATGTAGCTAAATCTATCAAGCAGACTATTGAAGAATCTCCTGTAGAGGCGACAGACTTGGATTATCTGCTACTTCATCAGGCTAATGACCGTATTTTGGATAAGATGGCTAAAAAAATTGGTGTCGACCGAGATAAACTTCCAGCCAATATGATGGAATATGGCAATACCAGTGCAGCCAGTATCCCGATTTTACTTTCAGAGTGTGTAGAACAAGGCCTTATCCGTTTAGATGGTAGCCAGACTGTTCTTTTATCAGGCTTCGGTGGAGGCTTGACCTGGGGCACGCTCATTCTTACAATTTAGGTAATCATGTGGTGAACACATTGTTATAAAAAACTATTTATTTTAAAGGAGTCCTATCATGGCAGTATTTGAAAAAGTACAAGAAATTATCGTTGAAGAACTTGGAAAAGACGCATCAGAAGTAACACTTGAATCAACTTTTGATGATTTGGACGCAGATTCATTGGACTTGTTCCAAGTAATCTCAGAAATCGAAGATGCTTTTGATATCCAAATCGAAGCAGAAGATGACTTGAAAACAGTTGGTGACTTGGTTGCCTATGTTGAAGAGCAAACAAAATAAACAGAATATAAATAGAAGGAGTAGGGAAACCCACTCCCTCTTGTTTAGGCAATAGTTTGATTGTCAAATTATGACGGTATCGAACTATTACGTAAGCAAGAAACGATGGAGGCACTATGAAAACACGTATTACAGAATTATTGAACATTGATTATCCTATTTTTCAAGGAGGAATGGCCTGGGTTGCTGATGGTGATTTGGCAGGAGCTGTTTCCAAGGCTGGAGGACTAGGGATTATCGGTGGGGGGAATGCCCCGAAAGAAGTTGTCAAGGCAAATATTGATAAAATCAAATCATTGACTGATAAACCCTTTGGTGTCAACATCATGCTCTTGTCTCCCTTTGTGGAAGATATTGTAGACCTCGTTATCGAGGAAGGTGTTAAGGTAGTGACAACAGGTGCAGGAAATCCAAGCAAATACATGGAACGTTTCCATGAAGCTGGTATTACAGTTATTCCCGTTGTTCCAAGTGTTGCCCTAGCTAAACGCATGGAAAAAATCGGTGCGGACGCTGTTATTGCAGAAGGAATGGAAGCTGGGGGACACATTGGGAAATTAACAACCATGACCTTAGTGCGCCAGGTGGCTGCAGCTGTATCTATTCCTGTCATTGCTGCAGGAGGGATTGCAGATGGTGAAGGTGCTGCGGCTGGCTTTATGCTAGGTGCAGAGGCTATTCAGGTTGGAACTCGTTTTGTCGTTGCAAAAGAGTCTAATGCTCATCCAAATTACAAGGCGAAAATTTTAAAAGCTAGAGATATTGATACTACGATTTCAGCTCAACACTTTGGACATGCTGTTCGTGCGATTAAAAATCAGTTGACTCGTGATTTTGAACAAGCTGAAAAAGATGCTTTTAAACAAGAAAATCCAGATTTGGAAATTTTTGAACAAATGGGAGCGGGTGCTCTAGCCAAAGCGGTTGTTCACGGAGATGTGGATGGTGGATCTGTTATGGCAGGTCAAATTGCAGGCCTTGTTTCCAAAGAAGAAACCGTTGAAGAAATCCTAAAAGATTTGTATTACGGAGCAGCTAAGAAAATTCAAGAAGAAGCCTCTCGTTGGGCAGGAGTTGTAAGAAATGACTAAAACAGCCTTTTTATTTGCTGGCCAAGGTGCCCAGTATCTAGGTATGGGACGGGATCTCTATGATCACTACCCGATTGTCAAAGAAACGATTGATCAAGCGAGTCAGGTACTCGGTTATGATTTGCGTTATCTCATTGATACGGAAGAAGAAAAGCTCAATCAGACCCGCTATACGCAACCAGCTATTTTAGCGACTTCAGTTGCTATTTACCGTTTATTGCAAGAAAAGGGCTATCAGCCTGATATGGTTTCTGGTTTGTCTCTTGGAGAATACTCTGCCTTGGTGGCCAGCGGTACCTTGGATTTTGAAGATGCGGTTGCCTTGGTTGCTAAGCGTGGAGCCTATATGGAAGAAGCAGCCCCTGCTGGTTCTGGCAAGATGGTGGCAGTTCTCAATACACCAGTAGAGGTCATTGAGGAAGCCTGTCAAAAAGCTTCTGAACTTGGAGTGGTTACCCCTGCCAACTATAATACACCTGCACAAATCGTGATTGGTGGAGAAGTGGCTGCAGTTGACCGAGCTGTCGAACTCTTGCAGGAAGCAGGTGCCAAACGCTTGATTCCTCTCAAGGTGTCAGGTCCCTTTCATACCGCTCTCCTTGAGCCTGCTAGCCAGAAACTAGCTGAAACTCTGGCTCAGGCAAGTTTTTCAGATTTTACTTGTCCCCTAGTCGGCAATACAGAAGCTGCAGTTATGAAAAAAGAAGACATTGCTCAACTTTTGACGCGTCAGGTCAAGGAGCCAGTTCGTTTCTATGAAAGTATTGCAGTTATGCAAGAAGCAGGTGTAACCAACTTTATCGAGATTGGTCCGGGGAAAGTCTTGTCAGGCTTTGTGAAAAAAATTGATAAGACAGCTAAACTAGCCAATGTTGAAGATCGGGCTAGTTTGGAAACTTTGCTAGAAAACAAGTAATCCCTTCTCCCATAAATACAAGAGGAAACAGGAGAAAAGAATGCAACTAAAAAATAAAAATATCTTTATTACAGGTTCGAGTCGTGGGATTGGTCTTGCCATCGCCCACAAGTTTGCTCAAGTAGGAGCCAACATTGTCTTAAACAGTCGTGGGGCAATCTCAGAAGAATTGCTCGTTGAGTTTGCAGACTATGATGTCAAGGTGGTTCCCATTTCAGGAGATGTATCAAATTTTGCAGATGCTAAGCGTATGGTTGATCAAGCTATTGTAGAGCTGGGTTCAGTAGATGTTTTGGTCAACAATGCAGGGATTACCCAAGATACCCTAATGCTCAAGATGACAGAAGCAGATTTTGAAAAAGTGCTCAAGGTTAACTTGACTGGTGCCTTTAACATGACACAATCAGTCTTGAAACCGATGATGAAAGCCAGAGAAGGTGCTATCATTAATATGTCTAGTGTTGTTGGTTTGATGGGAAATATCGGTCAAGCTAACTATGCAGCTTCTAAGGCTGGTTTGATTGGTTTTACCAAGTCTGTGGCGCGTGAAGTGGCCAATCGCAATATCAGGGTTAATGCTATTGCACCTGGAATGATTGAGTCCGATATGACAGCTGTTCTATCAGACAAGGTAAAAGATGCCATGCTGGCACAAATTCCTATGAAAGAATTTGGGCAGGCAGAGCAGGTTGCAGATTTGACAGTATTTTTAGCAGGCCAAGATTATCTAACTGGTCAAGTGGTTGCCATTGATGGTGGCTTAAGTATGTAGCAGAAGCTAGAGGTAAAAAAGATGAAACTAAATCGCGTAGTAGTAACAGGTTATGGAGTAACATCTCCAATCGGAAATACACCAAAAGAATTTTGGAATAGTTTGACAACTGGAAAAATCGGAATTGGTCCAATTACAAAATTTGATCATAGTGACTTTGATGTGCATAATGCGGCAGAAATCCAAGATTTTCCTTTTGATAAATACTTTGTTAAGAAAGATACCAATCGTTTTGATAACTACTCTTTGTATGCCTTGTACGCAGCCCAAGAAGCTGTCAATCATGCCAATTTGGATGTAGAGGCTCTTGATAAAGATCGTTTTGGTGTTATCGTTGCCTCTGGTATTGGTGGAATCAAAGAAATTGAAGATCAAGTGATTCGCCTAAATGACAAAGGACCAAAACGTGTGAAACCATTGACCCTTCCAAAAGCCTTGCCAAATATGGCTTCAGGAAATGTTGCTATGCGTTTTGGAGCAAACGGTGTTTGTAAATCCATCAATACTGCCTGCGCTTCATCAAATGACGCGATTGGGGATGCCTTCCGCTCAATTAAATTTGGTTTCCAAGATGTTATGTTGGTAGGTGGTTCAGAAGCCTCTATCACACCTTTTGCTATTGCTGGTTTCCAAGCCCTAACTGCTCTCTCAACTACAGAGGACCCAACTCGTGCTTCCATTCCATTTGATAAGGATCGTAATGGTTTTGTCATGGGTGAAGGTTCTGGGATGTTGGTTCTTGAAAGTCTTGAACACGCCGAAAAACGTGGCGCTACTATCCTGGCTGAAGTGGTTGGTTACGGAAATACTTGTGATGCCTACCACATGACTTCACCACATCCAGAAGGTCAGGGAGCTATCAAGGCCATCAAATTAGCCTTGGAAGAAGCTGAGATTTCTCCAGAGCAAGTAGCCTATGTCAATGCTCACGGAACGTCAACTCCTGCTAATGAAAAAGGAGAAAGTGGTGCCATCGTGGCTGTTCTTGGTAAGGAAGTACCTGTATCATCAACCAAATCATTCACAGGACATTTGCTGGGTGCTGCAGGTGCAGTAGAAGCTATCGTAACAATCGAGGCTATGCGTCATAACTTTGTACCAATGACAGCTGGAACAAGTGAAGTATCAGATTATATCGAAGCCAATGTCGTTTATGGACAAGGCTTGGAGCAAGAAATTCCATACGCTATTTCAAATACATTTGGTTTTGGTGGCCACAATGCAGTTCTTGCTTTCAAACGTTGGGAGAATAAATAATTATGAATTTAAACGATATTAAAGACTTGATGGCTCAATTTGACCAATCAAGTTTGAGAGAATTTTCTTATAAAAATGGGACGGATGAGTTGCAGTTTAGCAAGAATGAATCGAGACTGGTGTCTGAAGTTGCATCTCAAGTCGCTCCAGCACCCGTTCTAGCAACACCGAGTCCAGTAGCTCCTACATCTGCTCCAGTAGAAACTGTAGTGGAAGAAACTTCGGCGCCAGTAGAAGCAAGTGTGTCTGCTGAGGGAGATGTTGTAGAGAGTCCACTTGTTGGGGTGGCTTACTTGGCTGCTGGCCCAGACAAACCTGCCTTCGTTACAGTTGGTGATACTGTTAAAAAGGGTCAAACACTGGTCATTATCGAAGCCATGAAAGTCATGAATGAAATCCCAGCTCCTAAGGATGGTGTGGTAACAGAAATTCTCGTTTCTAATGAAGAAATGGTTGAGTTTGGTAAAGGATTGGTACGTATCAAATGATCGATATTCAAGGAATCAAAGAAGCCCTTCCCCACCGTTATCCTATGCTCCTAGTGGACCGTGTGTTGGAAGTGAGCGAGGATACTATTGTTGCCATCAAAAATGTGACCATTAATGAGCCCTTCTTCAACGGTCATTTTCCTCAATACCCTGTCATGCCAGGTGTTCTGATTATGGAAGCCTTGGCGCAAACAGCTGGTGTCTTGGAGTTATCAAAACCTGAAAATAAAGGTAAACTGGTTTTTTACGCTGGTATGGATAAGGTTAAGTTCAAGAAGCAAGTTGTACCAGGTGACCAATTAGTTATGACGGCAACGTTTGTAAAACGTCGTGGCACCATAGCTGTGGTTGAAGCAAAGGCTGAAGTGGATGGCAAGCTTGCGGCCAGTGGAACTCTTACCTTTGCAATAGGGAACTAAGGAGGTTCTCCATGTTTCGAAAAATTTTAATTGCCAATCGTGGTGAAATTGCGGTTCGTATTATCCGTGCGGCGCGTGAATTGGGGATTGCGACGGTGGCGGTTTATTCAACTGCTGATAAGGAAGCCCTTCATACGCTTTTGGCAGATGAAGCTGTTTGTATCGGCCCTGGTAAGGCAACAGAGTCTTATCTCAATATTAATGCGGTTCTATCAGCTGCAGTCTTGACTGAGGCAGAAGCCATTCACCCAGGTTTTGGATTTCTGAGTGAAAATTCCAAATTTGCTACCATGTGTGAAGAGGTGGGAATCAAGTTTATCGGCCCATCTGGCCATGTTATGGATATGATGGGGGATAAGATTAATGCGCGTGCTCAGATGATTAAGGCAGGCGTGCCTGTTATTCCAGGTTCAGATGGAGAAGTGCATAACTCTGAGGAAGCTTTGATTGTTGCTGAAAAAATTGGCTACCCTGTTATGCTCAAGGCTTCAGCAGGTGGAGGTGGTAAAGGGATTCGTAAGGTTGAAAAACCAGAAGACCTTGTTTCAGCCTTTGAAACAGCATCTAGTGAAGCCAAGGCCAATTATGGCAATGGTGCCATGTACATAGAACGGGTCATCTATCCAGCTCGTCATATCGAGGTTCAAATCTTAGGAGATGAACACGGAAATGTGATTCATCTAGGTGAACGAGATTGTTCTCTTCAACGAAATAATCAAAAGGTTTTGGAAGAAAGTCCTTCGATTGCAATCGGCAAAACGCTACGCAATGAAATTGGTTCTGCTGCTGTTCGAGCTGCAGAGTCTGTTGGCTATGAAAATGCAGGGACCATTGAGTTTCTTCTTGATGAAGCCAGTGGTAAATTCTATTTTATGGAGATGAATACTCGTGTACAAGTAGAACATCCAGTAACAGAATTTGTTTCAGGTGTGGATATCGTTAAGGAACAGATTCGCATTGCGGCAGGTCAGCCTCTTTCTGTTAAGCAAGAAGATATTGTCCTACGAGGTCATGCCATCGAGTGTCGTATCAATGCAGAAAATCCAGCCTTCAACTTTGCTCCTAGTCCAGGTAAGATTACCAATCTCCATCTGCCAAGTGGTGGAGTTGGCTTGCGCGTGGATTCAGCAGTTTATCCAGGCTATACCATTCCACCTTATTATGATAGTATGATTGCTAAAATCATCGTTCATGGTGAAAATCGTTTTGATGCCTTGATGAAAATGCAACGTGCCCTCTATGAATTAGAGATTGAAGGAGTGCAGACCAATGCAGATTTCCAGCTTGACCTCATTTCAGATCGCAATGTCATTGCTGGGGATTATGATACTTCCTTCTTGATGGAAACCTTCTTACCCAAGTATCAAGAAAAAGAATAAAATGACTTCAAGAGTTTAAACCGAAAAGGGGAATCAATGGCTCTATTTAGTAAAAAAGATAAGTATATTCGAATCAATCCCAATCGTTCGGTTAGGGAAAAACCTCAAGCTAAGCCAGAGGTTCCAGATGAATTATTCTCTCAGTGTCCAGGCTGTAAGCATACCATTTATCAGAAGGATCTGGGAAGTGAGCGTATCTGTCCACATTGTAGCTACACTTTTCGTATTTCTGCCCAAGAACGCTTGGCTTTGACGATTGATATGGGAACCTTCAAGGAATTGTTTACAGGGATTGAAAGCAAGGATCCCTTGCATTTCCCTGGCTATCAAAAAAAACTAGCAACTATGCGTGAAAAAACTGGTCTGGACGAAGCCGTTGTGACAGGAACAGCTCTTATAAAAGGTCAGACTGTGGCTCTTGGGATTATGGATTCCAACTTTATCATGGCTTCTATGGGTACGGTTGTAGGTGAGAAAATCACTCGTTTGTTTGAGTATGCGACTGTCGAAAAATTGCCAGTTG
This sequence comes from Streptococcus sp. SM5, assembly GCF_027497975.1. Classification (NCBI taxonomy): domain Bacteria; kingdom Bacillati; phylum Bacillota; class Bacilli; order Lactobacillales; family Streptococcaceae; genus Streptococcus; species Streptococcus sp. SM5. The sequence continues at coordinate 43,210 of NZ_JAJNSC010000021.1, forward strand.
TTCTATTCACAGCCTCTGGTGGCGCCCGTATGCAGGAAGGGATCATGAGTCTCATGCAGATGGCCAAGATTTCTGCAGCGGTTAAACGCCATTCAAATGCAGGCCTCTTTTACCTGACCATTTTGACAGATCCAACGACAGGTGGTGTAACAGCTTCCTTCGCTATGGAAGGCGATATCATTCTAGCTGAACCACAAAGTTTGGTTGGTTTTGCTGGGCGTCGTGTGATTGAAAATACGGTTCGTGAAAGCTTACCTGAGGATTTCCAAAAGGCAGAATTCCTATTGGAACATGGCTTTGTGGATGCTATTATCAAAAGAAGAGACTTACCAGATACGATTGCTAGTCTAGTCAGATTGCATGGAGGGTGTCCTAGATGAATATTGCAAAAATAGTCAGAGAAGCGCGTGAGCAGAGTCGTTTGACAACCTTGGACTTTGCGACAGGCATTTTTGATGAATTTATCCAATTACATGGTGACCGTTCTTTTCGTGATGATGGTGCAGTTGTTGGTGGTATTGGCTGGCTTGGGGACCAAGCTGTAACAGTGGTTGGTATCCAAAAAGGCAAGAGTTTACAAGATAACCTCAAGAGGAATTTTGGTCAACCGCATCCAGAAGGCTACCGTAAGGCCCTACGTTTGATGAAACAGGCTGAAAAGTTTGGTCGTCCAGTTGTGACCTTTATCAATACTGCAGGTGCCTATCCTGGTGTGGGAGCGGAAGAACGTGGTCAGGGAGAAGCTATTGCTCGCAATCTCATGGAAATGAGTGACCTGAAAGTTCCGATTATCGCCATCATTATAGGAGAAGGTGGTTCAGGCGGGGCTCTGGCTCTAGCAGTCGCAGACCGTGTTTGGATGCTGGAAAATTCTATCTATGCTATTCTCAGTCCAGAAGGCTTTGCTTCCATTTTATGGAAGGACGGAACTCGTGCCATGGAAGCGGCTGAACTGATGAAAATCACTTCACACGAGCTGCTAGAAATGGACGTGGTGGACAAGGTGATTTCTGAAGCAGGACTTTCTAGCAAAGAATTAATTAAGAATGTCAAAAAAGAACTCCAAGATGAGCTAGCTAGACTTTCGCAAAAACCGTTAGAAGAGTTGTTGGAAGAGCGTTATCAACGATTTAGAAAATACTAATACCTCAGAATACATAAAAACTAGAACTGGCAGTCAGTTCTAGTTTTTGTGTGCTTCTTACTCTGTATCAAGGACGAGGTAAAAGGTGCTTGGGAAACCAAACACCTTTTCGATTATTCATTTTCTTCAGTTACAAATTGACTAAGCAGTCCGTTGATAAAGCGGGCTGATTTTTGATCTGAAAAATTCTTAGCAAGTTCAATAGCTTCATTGACTGCTACCAGCTGAGGTGTATCAAATGATGTGATTTCAAAGATACCCAAGCGTAGTAAGTTTTTTTCGACCAAGGTCAATCGTTCAACTGTCCAGCCTGATTTGAGGTGCTGGTTGATTTGTTTATCCAACTCGTCTTTTTGAGCTTGAACACCAGAAACCAAGTTCAGAAGAAAGGCAGGGATTTGCACATCTTCATCTTCACGGTCATGTGTATATGCAAAGTGACAAGCTGTTTCCATATCTGTGCCGAATTCAAGGCTCATGAGGGCTTGAAAAGCGCATTTACGAAGTTCGCGTCTAGATTCTAATAATGGACTAGTCATTGAGGAAGTCCTCGTTAAATAGATCTTTCAACTCAGGTTTTGGTGTTTTATCTGGAACGATTCCTGCAACATGGATGTTAACAGCAGCAAGTTCCACATCAGCCATATCTCGGACAGCATCTTTGACTGCTTTTTGAATAGCAAGAGCAACTTTTGGTACTTTCACACCGTACTCAAGGTAGAGGTAGATGTCAGCAGTTAGTTCTTCGTTGCTTTCTTTTAAGTAGACGCCACGACCAAGAGAGAGTTTTGATAGGGTATCAGATACGGATTTATTTGAAAATGAGTGGACACCATCAACTTTAGCAGTTGCGATGGCAATGATTTTTTCAAGTACACGTGGAGCGATAACGATTTCGCCAAATTGTTCTTCAATTCCCATAGAATGACCTCTTTCTAGAGATTAGGCACGAGAAACGTAAGTTCCTTCTGCAGTGTTGATGATCAATTTTTGTCCAGCTTCGATGAAGTCAGGAACGTTGACAACAAGTCCAGTTTCCATAGTCGCTGGTTTACCAGAACCTGTAACAGTAGCACCTTTGATAGATGGTTGTGTTTCAGCAACTGTCAATTCAACAGTAGTTGGTACAGTTACACCGATTACTTCAGTTCCGTAGAATTGGATTTTCACATCAGAGTTTTCAAGGATGTAAAGCAATTCATTTTCAACGTTTACGACTGGGATTTCGTATTGGTCGTAAGTTTCAGTGTTCATGAAGTAGGCAGTTTCATCCATTTTGTATAAGTATTGAGCTGGGACAGTCTCGATAATAGCTTGTTCGAATTTTTCTTCTGGACGGTAGCTTGTGTCAAAAGTAGAACCAGTACGGACATCACGCAATTTCATACGCATGATCGTGTTTCCTTTACCTGGTTTGTGGTGGCTAGCTTCCAAAACGCGGATTAATTTTCCGTCTGCAGTTTCAAATGTCATACCAGCTTTCAATTTGCTTGCTTCAATCATGTTTTTACCTCTTTAATAAATATTGTTACTCTTTATTGTACCATAAAACGCAATAATTCTCAAATATCAGATTAGCTTGAGTTAGTTGACAGGTACGATATTTCCTTCTTCATCTTTGGTTACGAGAACATACTTGCCGTCTACCTCGATGTAAAAGTTCTTACTTGCAGTTTGCCCATTATTTTGAATAGGAGCTTGAGTTTGTTGGTTGAGTTGCCCGCCAAGCGTTTGTCCCAGATTCATTCCCATAATTATGTTCATACCATTGCCATTGCCTTCATTGTTTGCAGCAACGATGAGAGCTTCGTTACGGGCACGACGTTCTTCAATCTCAATCGTATTGTATTTCATAGCGACTAGTTCGCTATCAAGTTTACGAATAATATTCAAGCTTTCTTGGTCATAGCTCAAATCTTCAAGCAGGATATTGGTTGTTTCAATTCCGTAAAGTCCAGTCCATACCTTGTTAACTTCTTGTTTTGCTAGATCGTTGAAAGTATCTTGATTGGCATTAAGACTATAGATATCAACTCGGTTTTCGTTTGTAAATTTGGCGATTGCAATAGCAATTTTAGGAGAGATATTTTGTCTGAGAGTTCCCTGAGCGATATCTTTCAGGGTAAATGCTCTATGATCTTCAATTTGTTGACTGATGGAGCTGACATAAAATAGGACTGGATCAGCAACTTTGATATCAAACAAGCCGTAGAAACGAATATTGAGCAATTGTTGATAGCGTTCACTGAAATACTCTACGGCGTTTTGAGTACCAAATTTATTACCTGCGATGGGTTGCATACGGATAAAGATGATTTCCTGTTGGGTAATGACTTGACCACCAAAAGAGAAGCGGTTTTTGAAATTTTCCCAAGTACCCTTTATACCACCCTTTTCAAGAAGCCAGGCATTATCTTCAGAACGCCATTCGTGGCTACCAGCTTCTAAGACATCGCCAAGGAAGGTTCCGTTGTTGACAAGAATAGCTACATAACCTTGTGGAACAATGACTACAGAACCATCTGTTAAAAGTCCAGTATTTTGGTTGCTTTGTCTAGAAGTGCCGTCAGGATCTTTTGTAAGAAGTTGTCCTTTAATGGCCAAGGCATCAGCTGTTAGGTTATTTGGAAGAACAATAGCTTCTTTAAATTTGCTATCGTTGAAACTATTAAGCCCTGAAGATAGGGCGGCACGAATAAATCCCATAATTTCCTCCTAATTATAAAGTTCGTCTTCATCCACAACATCGTAGGTATCGAGTACCCATTGGTTTGGACTGCGTGTTAGATCAGCATCGCAATAGTCACATTTACTGATAGCAGAGATTTTCAATGGGGCACCACAGTTTGGACAGTGGTCACTGATGGCTTCATCACTGACATTTAGTTCAGTTTGACTTCCGTGTTTACGGATAAAGTTCATTTGATAGACTGTAAACAAGTCCTCTTGAGGATCACCTTCGATGACACGTTTGCTTTGGTCTTCAATGACATAGTCCCTGAGTGTAGATGACAAGATCACAACAAGGGTATCGTTACCATCAGGATTTTCGTAGAAATCTTTAATGCGAACATTTTCAACATAGACTTTTTCTAAAACATTGGTTGTTTTCGCCCGGATATGATCTTCGAGTTGTATACTATGTTGGGAATAAAGGCTGGTACTTTCAAGAGAGCGAGCCAAATTCCAATCCTTTTTAGTCCAGGCTGCCTGTAACTGAATATAGACTTCTTTAACCCATGAAGCGAAAGCATCGGCATCAAAGTTTGGATCGCCATATTTAACACGACTAGTAGCTAATGTATTGTGTTCAACTCGACGATGGTTTTGGGGATTATATACAGTAGCGCTACTATAGGATTTTTCTGATGAGCTTTGATTACTTTTATTCTTTAGAACTAAGACAACTACGTAAACACCTATTAAAAAGACTACAATTCCGTACAACTCTTGCTCAGAGTAACTCGAACTATAGGAACCGTCTCCAGAACTGTAGCTACTTCTGTAGGAAGAACTACCGCTATTACTGCTACTGGAACGGCTTCGGCTACCATTTGAACTGGAGCTACTATGGCTAGAGCTACCACTTCGAGAATGTCCTACCCCTGCATCGATGGATTGCATCGGTGTAACGAAAAGGAGTAGTAAACAGGTGGTGAGAAGAGTATATAACTTTTTCATATGTCTCCTAACTATATGAATGCATACTGCAAGCCATCAGAACTGCTAATTTTTTAGCAGTCTGGTGTCAGTTATACTTTAAATGAGTTACTCTTCTTTCAACTTCGCTAATTCTTGGGCAAGGAGTTTAAGGGCGACTTGTGGGTTGGCTTGGCCTTTGGTTGCTTTCATAAGGAATCCTGTAAAGGCCTTGTCTGCGTTACGTTTGCCTGATTTGAAGTCGGCAACAGCGGCTTCGTTATCCGCAAAGACTTGGTGGATAATTGGAATCAGGATAGATGGATCTGAGATTTGAACCATGCCTGCTTTTTCCACGTATTCACGCGCTCCACCACCATTTTTAGCCAGGTGGACAAAGACTTTCTTGGCAATCTTAGATGAAATAGTTCCGTCTTCGATGATGGCAATCATTTCAACCAAGTTTTCTGGTGTCAGTTCGATTTGTTCTAGTGTCTTACCTTCAGCGTTCAAGAACTGAGCGACTTCGCCTTGGAGCCAGTTAGAAACTTGTTTGGCATCACCACCGAGGGCAACAGCTTTTTCAAAGAAGTCAGAAGTGATTTTGTTTGCAGTCAACTGACTAGCATCGTAGTCTGATAAACCAAGGTCAGATACATAACGCGCACGGCGTTCTTTTGGAAACTCTGGTAACTCTGTACGCATTTCCTCAATCCACTCGTCTGAAATTTCAAAGAGAGGTAGGTCTGGTTCTGGGAAGTAGCGGTAGTCTGCAGCTCCTTCCTTGACACGCATGAGGATGGTTGCTTTGTTAGCTTCATCGTAACGACGTGTTTCTTGGCGAATTTGACCACCTGAGCGTAGGATTTCAGCTTGACGTTGGACTTCGTATTCAAGACCTTTGCGAACATTTGAGAAGGAGTTGAGGTTTTTCAACTCAGTCTTGGTACCGAATTTTTCTTGACCATAAGGACGAAGAGAAATATTGGCATCCACACGCATAGAACCTTCTTCCATCTTAACGTCAGAAATGCCAGCGTACTGGATAACTTCCTTGAGGGCTGTTAGGTAAGCATAGGCTTCTTCAGGAGAACGCATGTCGGCTTCAGATACAATCTCAATCAATGGCACCCCTTGGCGGTTGAGGTCAACGTAAGAGTAGCCATCTGTACCGTGAGTGTTTTTACCAGCGTCTTCCTCTAGGTGGGCACGTTCGATACCGATTTTCTTAGTTGTACCGTCTTCTAGCTCGACTTCAATCCATCCGTTGTAACCGATTGGCTCATCAAACTGAGAAATTTGGTAGGCTTTTGGATTATCAGGGTAGAAGTAGTTCTTGCGGTCAAAGTGCATCTTTTTATGGATGTCCATGTTGAGGGCAAGAGCAGCCTTGATACCGGCATCGACAACACCTTTATTGAGAACTGGCAGAACTCCTGGGAAGGACCAGTCAATCACGTTAGTGTTGGCATTTTGGTCATTTCCGAAGTGGGCAGAAGTAGGTGAGAAGATTTTTGAATTGGTGTTGAGCTCTACGTGGACTTCAAGTCCAATGACTGTTTCAAAGTTCATTAGTTATCACCTCCAAAAATCACGGGTTGTTGTTTGTGGTAGTCTGTTGTTGCTTCAAAGGCAGCAGCAACTTGGTAAATGGTTTCCTCAGAATACTTAGGACCAATCAATTGTAGACCGACAGGCAGACCTTGAGCGAATCCAGCAGGAATCGAAATTCCAGGCAGTCCTGCTAAGTTTACAGGTATAGTCAAGAGGTCAGCCAAGTACATGGCAACTGGGTCATGGTTGAGTGAGTCCAAGTCATAAGCAACACTAGGAGCAGTTGGTCCCAAAATCAAGTCATAATCCGCAAAGACTTTTTCGAAATCTTGAATGATGAGGGTACGGACTTGACCAGCTTTCTTGTAGTAAGCATCGTAGTAACCTGATGAAAGGCTGAAAGTACCTAGCATGATACGGCGTTTCACCTCTTCACCGAAACCTTGGCTACGGCTGTTTACATAGATTTCATCAAGATTAGTCGCATCCTCTGCACGATAGCCGTAACGGATACCGTCAAAGCGTTGCAAGTTGGATGAAGCTTCTGATGAAGCGATGATGTAGTATACAGCAACACCGTATTTGGAGTGAGGAAGGCTGACTTCTTCAACGATAGCACCAAGTTTTTCAAAGTGCTTAGCAGCATTCAGAATGGTTTCCTTAACCTCTGGGTCAATCCCTTCGCCTAGGTATTCCGTAGGTAAAGCAATTTTCATGCCCTTGATGTCTTGACCGATTTTTGAAGTAAAGTCGGCGATTCGGACAGGAGCAGAAGTAGAGTCTTTAGCGTCTTCGCTGGCAATAGCGTTGAGCAAGAGGGCATTTTCCTTAACAGTAGGAGCAAAAGGTCCAATCTGGTCTAATGAGCTACCAAAGGCAATGAGACCGAAACGTGAAACTGTTCCGTAGGTTGGTTTTAGACCAACAATCCCGTTGAAGGCAGCTGGTTGGCGGATAGAGCCACCAGTATCAGAACCAAGTGACAAGCGGACTTGCCCAGAAGCTACAGCTGCGGCAGAACCACTAGATGAGCCACCAGGAACCTTGCTTTGATCCCAAGCATTTTTAGTGGCACCATAGTGCGAAGTCTCACCTGAACCACCCATGGCAAACTCGTCCATGTTAGTTTTCCCTACGACAATCATGCCTTTCGCTTTTGCATTGGCAACGGCTGTCGCATCAAAAATTGGCTCGTAGTTATAGAGCATTTTTGAGGCAGCAGTTGTGAGAATGCCGTCTGTAGAGATGTTATCCTTAACAGCAAGTGGAATTCCTGAAAGGACATTATCAGCATCAATTCCAGCTTCATCAATAGCTTTAGCTTGAGCAAGAGCTTGCTCTTCAGCGATGGTAACAAAAGCGTTGATAGCTGTCTCGCGAGACTTGATATCTTCAAGTGTTGCTTGTGTCAATTCAGTTGCAGAAATTTCCTTAGAGACAAGGAGATTGTGCAAGTCTTCAATGGTTTTATTGTTAAAAGTCATTAGGCATCTCCTCCATCGTCTAGGATAGCTGGTACCTTGATATAGTAGTTGTCTTTTTCAGGTACGTTTTTAAACAAGCGGTCACGGTCTGTACCTTCTTCGGCCACATCAGGGCGGAGTACGGTCTTACGGTCAGCCATAGTTGTAGTTGGTGCGACACCAGTTGTGTCAACTTCGCCCAGCAATTCAACCATGTCAACAATCTTAGACAAGGTCGTCGCAAAGGCAGCAGTTTCTTCTTCAGAGAATCTTAATTTTGAAAGATTGGCAACGTGTGTTACCTCTTCTTGCGTAATTTTCATCTTGCATCCTTTCGTGAAATGATGATTTTGAGTCTGTTCTATTTTACCATATTTTCCTATAAATAAGGGAGCCAAACTGAAAAGAAATAGAAATTGAAAAATCGTTTTTAATTCGCTATAATAGTTAAACTAGAAAAAAGAAAAAATAAGAGTTAGGATAGAAACATGTTCCATCAATTTATCACCAGAACTCAGACAGTCCCTCCTCCCATTTCACTTTTTTGGTATGGGGTTATGATGCTGGTCTTAATGCTTTGTATTTATGGGGCACTTGCTTATCACAAAAATCCGAAATTTGTATACTTGTTTAAGGGGATTCAGATCCTCCAGTTGCTAGCACTCTATAGTTGGTATGTTGGTTTTGGGATTCCCTTTTCTAATAGTCTTCCATTTTATCATTGCCGTTTAGCTATGTTTGCTGTGGTTTTCTTGCCCGATAAATGGAAAAGCAAGCAGTACTTTGCCCTCTTAGGAGCAAGTGGAGCTGTCTTTGCACTGGTTTACCCAGTTTTTGACCCCTATGACTTCCCCCATATTACCAGTTTTTCATTTTTGATTGGGCACTATGCCCTTCTAGTGAATTCCTTGGTCTACTTGATGAATCACTATGACAAGAGCCTACTCAAGAAATATATGATTGTAGTCTATACCTTTATCCTCAATCTCTTTCTAGTTGGGGTTAATCAGGTGACTGGTGGGAATTATGGCTTGTTAAATAAGACACCTTTTATTCCTGATGCCCCCCTGTGGCTAAAGTACCTACTTGTGTCCGTCATCCTTTCACTGGCTCTGGTTCTTTTTGATATCTTGTTCAAAAAACGGTGGAAAAAGAGAAACCAGGTGAAATCAGTGCTCTAGCTAACTTTTTTCATCGGATGAGCAATTGAAAAACTACTCAAAATCCGATATAATGGAGTGTTGAAAGGAATGGTAAAATCCAATGTAAAAATCATTCTTAGCTATTGAAACAAGAAAAATAGAGAATCAAAGAAAGAGAACTTATGAATATTCAAGAAGAAATTAAGAAACGCCGTACCTTTGCCATCATCTCCCACCCTGACGCGGGGAAAACAACCATCACTGAGCAGTTGCTCTACTTTGGAGGCGAGATTCGTGAGGCTGGTACCGTAAAAGGGAAGAAAACAGGAACTTTTGCCAAGTCTGACTGGATGGATATCGAGAAGCAACGTGGGATTTCGGTTACTTCATCTGTGATGCAGTTTGACTACGATGGTAAGCGCGTGAATATCCTCGACACACCAGGGCACGAGGACTTCTCAGAAGATACCTATCGGACCTTGATGGCGGTAGATGCTGCGGTCATGGTTGTGGACTCTGCCAAGGGTATCGAGGCACAAACCAAGAAATTGTTTGAGGTTGTCAAACATCGTGGCATTCCAGTATTTACCTTTATGAACAAGCTGGACCGTGACGGTCGTGAGCCACTGGACCTCTTGCAAGAATTGGAAGAAGTCTTGGGTATTGCAAGTTATCCGATGAACTGGCCAATCGGTATGGGGAAAGCCTTTGAAGGCTTGTATGACCTTTATAACCAACGCTTGGAACTTTATAAAGGGGATGAGCGTTTTGCCAGTTTAGAAGATGGGGACAAGCTTTTTGGTAGCAATCCTTTCTACGAGCAAGTCAAGGATGATATTGAGCTTTTAAATGAAGCTGGGAATGAGTTTTCAGAGGAAGCTATTCTGGGTGGAGAATTGACGCCAGTCTTCTTCGGTTCAGCTTTGACAAACTTTGGTGTGCAGACCTTCCTTGAAACCTTCCTTAAGTTTGCTCCAGAGCCACATGGACATAAGAAAACAGATGGCGAAATTGTTGATCCTTACGATAAGGACTTCTCAGGATTTGTCTTTAAAATCCAAGCCAACATGGACCCTCGTCACCGCGACCGTATTGCTTTTGTCCGTATCGTATCGGGTGAATTTGAGCGCGGTATGAGTGTCAATCTGCCTCGCACTGGTAAGGGCGCTAAACTGTCTAATGTTACCCAGTTTATGGCGGAAAGTCGTGAGAATGTGACCAATGCCGTGGCAGGTGATATTATCGGGGTTTACGATACAGGTACTTATCAGGTTGGGGATACCTTGACGGTTGGAAAAAACAAGTTTGAATTTGAACCCCTACCAACCTTTACTCCTGAAATTTTCATGAAAGTTTCTGCTAAGAATGTCATGAAGCAAAAATCCTTCCACAAGGGAATTGAACAATTGGTGCAAGAAGGAGCCATTCAGCTTTATAAGAATTACCAAACAGGCGAGTACATGCTAGGAGCTGTTGGTCAACTTCAGTTTGAAGTCTTTAAGCACCGTATGGAAGGAGAGTACAATGCTGAAGTTGTCATGAGCCCAATGGGTAAAAAGACCGTTCGTTGGATCAAGCCAGAGGATTTGGATGAACGGATGTCATCGAGCCGTAATATCTTGGCCAAAGACCGGTTCGATCAGCCAGTCTTCCTCTTTGAAAATGACTTTGCCCTCCGCTGGTTTGCAGACAAGTATCCAGACGTAGAGTTGGAAGAGAAGATGTAACTCAGTACCAACAATTGGAACTAAAGTTCCTAATTGTTGGACGCTAGTCGCTATTTGGCGAACTAGCTAACTGCCTTACTAACTACGTTTGGCAAATGAAATCGATTTGCCAAACTCCGTGTCGTAGTTCAGTAAATATACTTGATTGTGTAACAATCTAAGTAACTAACGCCAAGTTTCTATGGAACTTGGCTAGGCGCTCCACTAGTAAAGTTTTACGAATATTATCGATTCGTAAAACTTTATGTCGTAACGATTAGATAGTGTATGACCTAACTACCTCACTAACTGAGTTTTACAAATGGAATCTATTTGTAAAATTCCGTGTCGTAATCTAATAATAGGTAACTGCTATGGCGGTCTACCTAAACGCTTCACTAGTAAAAGTCCGCGAATGATATTGATTCGTGGGCTTTTCTGTCGTGACGGGGAGATAATGGCCTAGCTAACTAGAAAAAACATCAATAGAATGCCCATGATTATAACCTAATTGTGGGCATTTTTGATAGGAGTTACAGAGGAGAATCGAGTTGATTCGAAGCAATTTTTTATGATAATCTATTGTCACAAGACCTACCTAGATAGTATTTTTGCATTACATTATGAGTTCATCAATGAAACATGAATAGTCAAGTTTTTATATTTTGTTTATATAATATGTTGAAAATCCGAACGTTATATACTTTTTACAACTAAAATAAATTTAGTTATATATATTTTAAAAAGTTATTTGAGGCTTTTTTATACCAAGCTATTAGATGCTGTTAGAGAGCTTATAAATAGTTGGATATTTCAAAATATTTGAATGGTGATATTATATAAAAATATATCAAATTTCTTGACAAGCGTTTGCATTTAAAGTATACTGTAAAGGTATGATTAAAATAGGGTGGATTGTCCACTTTTGGTATGTAGGGAAAGGGTAAAACATGTTTTTTAGACGTCAAAAAGGTGAGTATAGAGAAACCGATCGAGTGACACGTTATAAGTTAATTAAATCGGGTAAACATTGGTTGAGAGCTTCAACCTCTCTTTTTGGTTTATTCAAGGTCTTGCGGGGTGGTGTAGATACGACTCAAGTCATGACTGAAGTAGCAGAGGATAAAGTGAATCCTTCTATTACAGGTCTGGATATAATCAAGGGACTTGCCGCCACAGGGGCTGTTTTAGGGGGTACTGTTGCTACTCAAACAAAAGTATTTGCAAATGAAACAGTAGCCGTGGAAAAAACACTGGAAAATCCAGACCTTTTGGTTACAAATGATACAGCAGTTTTGGGTACAACATCTCTAAGTAACTCGGAAAATTCTGCTAGCTTGTCTACTTCTATGAGTGAAAGCGCTTCGATTTCAGAATCAGCTTCTACTAGCAGCTCAGCTAGTACTTCAGCAAGTGCTTCTGCTAGTACGTCAGTTAGTGCCTCAGCTAGCACATCATCTTCAGCTAGCGCTAGCGCTTCAGATTCCGCTAGTACGTCAACTAGTTTGAGTCAATCTATTAGCCAAACAAGTAGCGTGTCAACATCTGTAGGAGCTTCCTCAGAAAAAACTGTATCTGAAATTCAAGATGAGAAGAAAGTATCGACTCAAAATGAATCAAAGGTTGACAAGATTGATTTATCAATTTTGAAGCCTGCTGTTATTGACTCAAACGCTGTTAAAACGAATTCAGATACAACAAGTTTAGTTGGTGCGACAGCTGCAACCTTGTCATCTGTAGAAGCTTCTGTAAAGAAAAATGAAGAAAATCGTAAGAAGTTAACCAAACTTTCAGCCGAAATGGGTGAATACTTAGCGAAAGCTGCTGGTTTACCAAACACTGATTCTGCAATTACTAAGGTAAATGCAGCAGTGACAGCCATTGAAAAAGCTTTGGCAGATCCAACGAGTGACTGGACAGCGGTGGTGCAAAAAGCTACCTTGGCTCGTAATTCTATTGTCAATGCTGTTTTAAGAGCTAATTCAGGTGTGCGTGATGCCCGTAATGGCAAAGCTATGTTGCGTGATGCTTCTCTTCGTGCAAGTTGGGCTACTGCTCAGAATGACGGGCGTATGACGGTAAGTAGTCCAGGTGCTACTTTTGATAAGGCTACTGGTATCGCGACGTATACTATGAATGTTCAGGCGAATAGTGCTTTGAGCAATGTTGGTGTTAAGATAAATGTCGGCCAAGGTGGCCACGTCCAAAGTGCTACTTTTAATGGGCAATCTATGGAGAAAACCTTTACTCAGGGGTCTGAGATTGTTTATAATTATAGGCATGGACAAAATGGGAATTTAAACGGTACGATTGTAGTCAAAGTGAAATATGATAACAATGTGCCGACTGCGACTGCAGATATGCAGGTGCAGGTCAGCTCAGCACCTATCGGGCAAAATACTCAAGGTAATGCTTCTAGAGTTCAATCTGCAAGTGTTTCAACAGGGTATTCTAGACCTCAATCTAACAATTCTATTTCAAAAACAGGTCCGAAATTTAATGTTTCTAGTACTTATAAAGAAGTATATAATGGAGATGTAATAAATGATAATATTGGGGTTGAATATCGTGGTTCACTTATAAAGAAAGTGAGTCTTGAAAATCGTACATTAATTCCTGGAATCTATTACGGAGGTCCTCAAAACAATCAAACACTAAATAATGTTAAAAATATTACAGTTAATCTTGCTGGTGAAATCGGAGGCTCTGATGCTTCTGCTGAGGTTGGTAAAACTTACACCTATAACTTTTCGGCTTGGGACAATAATGATACTAAATCAACAGCTAATATAAGTTATTACATAAAAGGTTTTAACGAGCGCCATAATATTCAAAGTGGCGATATTGTTAGAGTCTCCGATTTGAGTCATTTAACTCCTGAAGAAATTAAGGAAGTTTATAATAACTTTATTAACAATGATGCTAATAAACGTGATTTACTATCTAATCAAGATGTAGTAAAAAATGGTACACAGCCAAATTTATCTTATGCCGAAAACGGGAAGGTGACTTTATCATATCCTGGAACCAAGTCGAAAATTGAAGTTGATACTGATGGTACCATTACAGTTACTTATCGTGATGGTACATCAAGTACCATCAATGCAACCCTAGAGAAGGAAACGGAAATTCCTGATGTTAACGTGTCCGTAACTCGTAATGGAAAAGAAATCCAACCAGTTATTGGGAAGGATGGAAATAAATACTATTACGTATATGCTGGTGATGATTTTACAGTTGATATGACTGCGACTGATAACAAGGGCAAATTGAGAGAATTTAAACTTGTTCCAGAATCTGATGGAAATCGTCCAGCTTCGGACTTGGCTAATAATTTCTTTAAGGATTCTAAGTATGGTACAGGTACTGTTACTTCTCTATCGGATCCTAATGGCGAAATTGTTGCGACTCCATCTAATCCTGCTCGTATTAATGTTACAGGACACATGAAGGATGATTTGGAATTTGCTGATGGGAATCATTGGCGAAGAAATGCTATCGCAACAGATAAGGCAGGTAACTATACTCAAGCTGGGGATGCAAATAAAGGGAACTTCTTTATCAAGCAAGGTAGATTGGCGGATATTATGGATGGTGTAGCACCGTCTGACACTTTCCAAGTAGAAAATATCTCTCGATTGTCCCCTCAAGAAAAAGCTCGTATATTGTCTGCTGTTGAAAAACTAAATAATAAGAAAGAAAAACGCATTGATTCTTTCACTGTTAGCGACAATGGTACAGTCACTATTACTTATAAAGATAAGACTACAGATACGGTAAATATAAAAGTGTCTGACAGTGATTATAAGAGTAGAAGTGCCTCAACAAGCGCGTCTAAGTCAGCGTCGACAAGCGCAAGTCAAAGTGCTTCAACAAGTGCATCTAAGTCAGCGTCGACAAGTGCCAGCCAAAGTGCCTCAACAAGTGCATCTAAGTCAGCGTCGACAAGCGCCAGCCAAAGTGCCTCAACAAGTGCATCTAAGTCAGCGTCGACAAGTGCCAGCCAAAGTGCCTCAACGAGCGCATCTAAGTCAGCATCAACAAGTGCATCAGCCTCAGCAAGCACAAGTGCCTCTGAGTCAGCATCAACAAGTGCGTCAGCTTCAGCAAGCACATCGGCCTCTGAGTCAGCATCAACAA
>NZ_JAJNSC010000022.1:0-55826 GCF_027497975.1 Streptococcus sp. SM5
GGGCCTGTATAAGCTGGTAGCTCATGTTTCAAGGCCATAACTGCATTGACACCACCCTTGAACTCTGGTTTCTCTACTGTTGGAGCGGCTTGGTCGCCTACAGTTGATACTGGACCTGTATAAGCTGGAAGCTCATGTACCAAGGCTTCAACTGCATTTACACCACCTGTAAATTCAGGTACCTCAAGCACTGGTGCTGGTTCTTCACCCTTGCTTGATTGAACCGGTTCTTCTGTCAATTCTTGATAGAAGCTCGCCAATTCATAAAACTCAGCCTTGCCACCTTCCCAGACCAGTTTAACATCTAGAAGAGAACCACTATTTCGGATAGCAAAGGTTTGGAGACTAGATGTAATAGCACCAAGATCTGTCCAACTTTCTTGACCATCCTTAAGTGTTCTCGCTTGAACTCGTGCTTTCGCTCCTTCAGGAAGGCTTGAAACAAGACGAAGATGGTTGGCATTGGTTGGTTCTGACAAGTGGTAAACCATTTCACCCTTATCATTTTCCGCCTTATAGCTAGTCAAGACTTTTCCATCTACGAGATTAGTATAGAAGTTGCCTCGGCTTTCGCCACCATTTCCTTCTACAGTTGGATCATTGATTGGTTTGACAAATTCGCCATCATTGATCACCAATTCTGTAAAGCCTACAAAACGAGCATCATAATCAGCTGTATAGAGGACACGAAGATAGTTTGCTTTGACTGGTGTTGTCAATTCACCCTCGATGTAACGATTTCCTGGCATCTTAGAATCATGTGTCCAACCATCTGTCAATGAATCATCGTGTTGGCTATTAGCCACACCATCTCCTACTGTCACAACATCTGTCCAAGTTTTACCGTCTTGGCTGACTTGGATTTTACCATCACGAAGATAGTTTTGAGTTCCGTCTTGGATGTAGGCTCTGATCTTCTTGATAGTGCGTTCGCTACCAAGTTTCAAGGTTACATGGCCATCTTTATGGGCATAGTCTGAAAACTCAACGAAGTTGTTGTACACACCATCAAACAATTGATCGAGGTTATTAATCTTACGAACATCATTACTTCCATATGTTGGATGAATGCCCATAGTTGTAGATTCTAGTTTGGTTGGTTGCACTTCTTTAGTCGTTACAAGGAGAGAAGTTGATGGAACAGCCTGTTCTTGGTCTGTTTTATTAACAAGACGAACATAACGTACCAAGTGGGTTGCGACAGATCTGTCTGTCAGCTGACTAGCTGGTGTCCATTCTTGCGCATTTACAGAGTACTCTAGACTTAGGGCTGGGTTGGCCTGGCCTTGGAGCTGGATGCTCTTGACTTGATGGATTCGGTCAAGCTTCATACCTAAATAGCTATGAGCAGGAAGTTTAGTTCCAGCTGGAATTTGAAGCTCGTAACTGCCCAAGCTATCCACTACTGGTGTTTCCTTCAAGGCATCCACGTTGGTGTCTGTTAAATCGCTATTTCCAGAACGTGTCTCAACAGAGAAGTCTTGGATACGCCACCAAAGGTCACTTGCCTTGGTATTGCGTACTCGGATGTAACGAGCATTGATAGCTCTAGTCACTTCCTTAGTTTGTTCTCCTGATAGGCGATCTAACTCTTGCCATGCAGATCCATCTGTAGAGTACTCAAGTACACCTGCGGCAAGTTTATCGCCAGTTCCTTGGCGAAGACGAACTTTAGTGACTGACTTGACTTCACCTAGGTCAAGTTGTGCCCAGGCATCTACTGGAGTCGTATTGCTGCCGTCAGCATTTGCCATCATAGCTTCTGTATTATCTTTACCATCAGTAATTTGACTTGCTGATGTTCTCAATTTATAAACTAGATTTGAGCTGAGGCTAATTGTAGCAGTTTGTTGTTTACGAGCGTTCTCTACTGGACGATTTACTGCAATCTCGCGAACTGCAAACCAGGTGTCATCACGATCTTCTGTAGCAATCATACGCACTGCTTTAGCTTTGATGTTAAGATTTTCAAACTGAACAAGTGACTCATTACCAACATAAGTTGGTTCTTTCAAACTTACCCAATTATCTTTTTCATCTTGATACTGCACTTCAGCCTTACTAAAGGTATCACGTGGATTTGCCTGAGTTCCCATAGCAAAGGTCAATGTTTGGATATCTACCGGTTTGTTAAATTTCATACCGATATAATCACCTGTCTTAATACTATTTGGTGATTTAATCAAAGCATGAGTTGCCAAGTCACCATCCGTTACTTCTGCCAAACCACCTTCTACACCTGTTCGATTGGTAATAAAGGTGCTGATGATTTGATCTGGATGCAAGACTTTTTGAACTTCAGAAGCTAGAACTTCTTTCAAGGATAGGATAAATGGACGGATATGTTGAACACCCAATTCAGCCTTTTCAAGATGGTCTACATAATGGAAGGTATGAGTTTGAGACTGTTCGTACAATTTCAAACCTTTATAGTAGCTATCCCAAAGTTTGGCTGCATCATTTGTAGCCATAGCCTCTGTTCCTGTTAGGAAGGCATCAAGGGCATTCATTTGGTCGATTGCATTATCCAACCAATAGTGGATCTGTGCAACCATTTTTTTATCACCTGATGCTTTATAAAGTTCAGCCGCTTCTTTAATCTTGGCAAATTCTGCACGCAAGGTTGCACGTTCTGCAGTTACATCCTGACCCGCTTTGAGCTTAGTCATGAAGTCTGTCAATTTTGGAGCTAATTCAACTGATTCTTCTAGTTTAACGACACGACCATCCATGTTTTGGTTAATCATATGCTTACCAAGTTCGCGGAAGGCTGCTGATACCTTGCTATCTTCAAAATGACCATTTTCAACAAAGTTGAAGGCAATGTCATTGAGTTTCTTAGCTTCTTCTTCTGACTTCCACTGTTTCCATGTATATTGAGCTCCAGCAAAGAGGGCAATCTTAGATGGTTCAGACTGTTGCATTGGATTCAACATGATCCCAGACAGCAAGCTTGGATCTACATTCGGATGAAGGAATTTCTCACCACCACCTAGAATCAAGTGTTGTTTAGAGTTATCTGTAACTGGCCAGTTCACCCAAAGTGATACTGGACGATAAGTCTTACCACCTGCAGTTAGATTGTTCTTGAGAGTTGATAGGAAGCCTTCAGAAACTTCACCCCAAATCTTACCACCCGTCAAGGTCATAGAGGTTGAACTTGGGAGATTTTCATTTAGAGATTTCAACTCTGCTTCACGTCCATTACCCCAATACTGACCTGGAACAAAGATCATTTCTTTGCGAAGTCCACTATAAGTTCCTTGCATTTCTGTCAACCAGTTGGTCATATCCTGCATCAAGCGGTTGTAGCTATTATAGCCTCCAACTGGGCTTGGTGCATCATCGGCTAGAATACCAAATTCACGGACACCCACTTTCATCAACTGAGTAAATTTAGCCTTGATGGTTGCCAAATCTTCTTGGTAATGCGCTTCATTACCAAAGCGGATACGGTTGTTCATGAATGGATGAATGGTCCAAACATAGCGAGTTTTACTTTGATTTCCGACGCGAGCAAGTTCACGAATTTCAGCTAGTTTTTCTTCTGGGTAAAGTTCACGCCATTTCTTGTTGTGGTATGGATCATCTTTTGGTGCGAAGAAGTATTGGGTCAATTTCAAATCGCCACCAAAACGCATGAGTTCAGCACGATCTGCATTAGACCATGGATTTCCATAGTAACCTTCGATGAAACCACGGTTCTTGATTTCAGCGTAATCTTCCACTGTCACATTGCGAAGAACTGGAACTTGACTTTCTTTGAGCATGTGTTTCAAGGTTGTCAAACTATAGAAGACTGCATCTGTGTCTTTTCCGACGATAGAAATCGAATTATCCTTGATGGTCAAGGCATAGGCATCAATCTTGTCAAAGAGACCTGCTGAAACCTTGGACATATTTTGCTCTGCTTGTGAACCTTGTCCATGCACTCCAAGATAAATATTAGTTGCGCCAGCAACTGCTGATTTACTAGTAGTATAGGATACTTGATTGTCCTGCAAGACACTCTTCAAGCGATTGCGAGTATAAATATCGAGTTGATTGCCCATAACCAGATTGACTTGCTTACGAAGGGCTGTGACTCCTTCTCCATAAGTCACTTTTTGTGGAGTTGGGAAAACTTTGTACTCTTTCTTGAGATAGTCTGCGCTCTTGCTAGCAGCTGCAATGCTGTCTTCACTAGCTGGTTTACTTGCAGTAAATTGATCCGCCAATTCAACTGTTCCATCACCTGTTTGCTCGACTTTTGGAGTTTCAGGTGTAGATGGTTGTTCTGGTTCTGATGTCTCTTGTCCCTCTTTGATAGGTTTCAATAGATGAACTTCAGCTGCACTTGCAAAGCCCCCAACACCTGATAGAACTTTCAACTCAACCTTGTTAGTCTGAACAGGAGCAAAGTTGACTGTTTTTTCTTGAGCGTTGTTGTCCCAGTTTCCTTCTGAAACCTTGACCATTTGGCCATCTTTTTGTGCGTAGATTTCGTAGCGAGTAACGACTCCATTTCCACCACCTGGACGTGGGAGATAAGTCAAACCATTGACTTTTTCTGCTTCTTTCAAAGTCATGGAAAGAGTGTACGGAGCAGTATCACCAGTCCATTTAGTATGCCAGAATGTATTCGGATCATTGTCAAAGGCTTTTTCAACAACTCCTTCAGTCGCTGTTCCTGGTGTTTCTTGACTAGTTGCAGAAACTGTGAAATGATCTGTTGGAATCAAACGAGGATTTACAAATGGTTTATCTGTCAACTCTGCACTATGTAAAATTCCTTTGAACCCACCGATGCTTTCAAGCGGTAGAACCAAGCTATTGTGAGCAAAGCGAGGGTAAGCTGGATTCGCGATACGTTCAATCTTCTCACCATCCACATAGAATTCCGTTGATTGTGGTTTGGTCACGATAGAGATTTGATAACGTTTATTCTTTTCGAGTTTTTTCTTGAACTGGATATGGAACTGTTCAAATTGATAAGCAAGATAGCCGTCTTTATCAGCTAGATAGATACGGTTGTCTCCACTTGTTGAGAAGGTTTGTTCACCGTCTCCAGTGACAGTTACATCAAACTTCAAGACATGACTTGGACCAACATCACCAGCCAGGCCTTCAATACTACTGTCTTTATCAAATGCTAAACCTTGATCAGATGCTTTTACTTTCTTACTTGCATAGTTTTCCACTGTTTCAGGATTGATAGTAAACAAATCACTTTGATCAATCTCTTTATCAGGATTTGACTGTGGCGCATAAGGGCTCGTTGGTAGGGTGCGTTCTGCAAAGGTCGCAGCTGCACGGTCAGATCCCCAGGTGCGTTCTGCAGTGGTTTGCATGCTCTTGAAGAAGCGTTTGAAGATATCATAAGATGTCAAACCTGTCTCATGAAGATCAATATTGTCATTCCAAACTGCGTGGCCACCACCAATTACATTTGGATTTGATGCTTCTAGAAGTGGACCATGACCTGTTCGGAAATCATTTGGTGTCCACCTATTGTATTGTGTTTCATAGTTAGCATAGTCACCATAAGCTGTTTGACGATTATCACCATTTGGTACACTATAGGTTGGAATATCTGTTATGTTGATAATCTTAGCTCCCTGAGCAATAGCTTCTTTTGGTTGCTGCCAGCCAATACTCCAGATATCAACTTCTACATCTTTCCAATCAACCGCTGTTTTACCTCGTTTCGCACTAAGCGACCCCCAAATACGAGGTGTATAGCCTTTCCCTTTAATGTATTTAATAAGGTCATTGACATAACGACGATAGCTTTCTCTGCTTCCGTAGTATTCATCCGTTCCGATATGAACAGTAGACACCCCATGAAGTGGTGCATCTGGACCATCAAGAAGTTTGTCATAAACTGATTTGACAAAAGCCAGCGTTTCATCGTATTTATTATCTAGATCGAGCATGGCTACTCGCTCTACATTATGTTTACCTCTGTAATCGCTCAGGCTACCTTGATACATGAGGTCTGGACGAACTTTGACAAATGACAGAGCATGACCTGGTGTGTCAATTTCAGGTACTAGATTGATATGCAAGGCCTTAGCAAGTTTAATCAGATTTTGCATCTCTTCTTTAGTATAGTGCTCATCTGATGTTAATTTTTGACCATTCTTACCGACAATATCTGTCTCTACACGGAAACCTGTCTTAGCATGTTCTAGAACGTACTTAAGCTCTTCTTCTTGTGTTAGGTTCTTACCTGCTAAGTGCTCTTTTAGGAAGATATAGTTATCGTTGAGGTGCAACTGCAAGTCGTTCATCTTGTAGTAAGCCATGTTGAGCATGATGTCTACAAGGGTGTCATAAGGAATAAATTTACGACCTGTATCTAGCATAAAGCCACGGTGGCTGAAACTTGGGAAATCACGAATTTCTCCATTTTGGAGATTGCTTTCCCCCATTTGAAGAAGAGTACGAGTGGCGTAGAAGGCGCCTGTGTTCGTTGCAGCTTCGATGGTAATGACACCATCTTGAATAGTGATGCCATAACCTTCCTTACCATACCCCTTATTTTCAACTTTTTTAAATTCAATTCGTTTTTGAGCCTGCTTATCACCTGTCGCAAGTTCCAATCCACGGCTTGCAAGGTCTGACTGGTAGAAGGTTGCAGCCTGATCAAAGCCTGAATCTCCTGTCGCAAGAACTGTATCTGAAGTGATAGAAGATTGACCTTCTTTTCCATACCATTGTTGAACAGCTGGTGCTACTTTTGGTTTGACACCTACACCTTCGTCCTGATGTAGCCCCTTGATGACTACTTCAAATTCTTTAGTAAAGGTATGTGAATCTTTAATTTGCTCTACCATAACCTTAACGCGTTGATCAGTCAGAGGCTTATAAATGTGATTTTGAAGGTCAATCACACCTTGTTTGTTGCTACCTATAAGACTGACTTTTCCTGGTAAAGTTGGAAGTACTAAAGATTGTCCATCCTTAGCGACTGTCAATTCCGTAACTTGGCGAATATCTGTCACTTTAGTTGGATCAGGGATATTCGAATAAGCTCGAATTTCTTGAATACCAACGTTTCTCCAGCCCATTGTGCCCGCTTGATAGTCATTGATTTCTAACTTGAGATATTTAGCTTGAATACTATTGGCTAAGTCAACTTTCTCATCTAAAACAGGTTCTCCAGTCTTGGTATGAGCTAGTTTCCATTGTTTTTCTCCACTAGCATTTACATCATCTTGACCTGCATAGTAGAGGCTCCAAGATTTGATATTTGGATCATTTTGTCCCTTGCGGACACGGCGATCCCAATCAATCTCTACATGCCTAATAAGTGTAGTTTTTGGAAGAGTTAATTCGAAAGTTGGTTTGTTAATATTTGGATTTGTTGCCCAACGAGTATCAGGATCCCCATCTACTGCCTTGTCAGCAGTAAAAGGAGTTCCAGTTTCTGAGTCGTTTGCTTGGACAGTGACACCTTCTAAGTGGTTACGATCTTCTCTATCTTCAATTTGATTTTCAACCGGTTTGATTGTAGGTGTAGCTGGTTCTACAGGTTTAGAATCTGCTTTTGGTGTTTCAACCGGCTTCAGAGTCTCAGCTGGTTTGGGAGCTGTTGGAGTTGTTGCTGGGCTTGTTTCTTCAGTTGCTGCAGGACTTGTTCCTGCAGTATTTTCATGATTTTCATCATGACCTGTATCTGCCGTCGCTTCTGATTCAGCTTTCTTTAAAACAGCTGCTAAATCATCTGGCAACTTGTCTAAAGGCTGAGCTTGTGTGATTGTTCCTTCTTTCTCAGGTGTTCCAACTGTCTCTGCAGCTTGCACTACATTTGCACCAAAGATACTAGCACCGATCATTACAGAGGCTGCACCAATTGCAAATTTTCGAATACTATAGTGACAGCGTCTTTCAAAAAAATGTCTATCCATCTTTCTCCTATTCCTTTCTCCCACTTATTACAGTAAGCGGTCTCATTTTCCATTTGAAAATGGAGAGAACCTAGAGGTTCTCTCCAACTAAGTTATTTCTGTCTGAATTCTAGTTCCTGTAAGTTATAAAATTCAGTCTTCTTTAATTTTCTTTTCGTTTTGTCGCAAGGACAGCAGCAGATAAGGCAAGACCGACGCTAGCTAGGAAGATAGCTGTATCCGATTGGCTTTCTCCCGTTTCTGGCAATCTCTTCTGCTCTTCTGTTGAAACTGAAGTTTTAGATTCTGCAAGTTTTCCTTGACCCAATTGACTAATCCGATACTCAGGTTTTTCAATAGTTGGTGCTGCTTGATCGCCTGCTGTAGCCAATAGTCCTGTGTAGGCTGGCTTTTCGTTTACCAAAGCTTCTACTGCATTAGCTCCGCCTTTGTATTCTGGCAATTCATGAACTAAGGCCTCTACTGCATTGGCGCCACCTTTGTATTCTGGAACTTCATTGACAGCTGCTTCTACTGCATTAGCGCCACCTTTATATTCTGGCAATTCATGAACTAAGGCCTCTACTGCATTGGCGCCACCTTTGTATTCCAGAACTTCATTGACAGCTGCTTCTTCACCTGCTGTTCCAACTGGTCCTTTATACTCAGGTACATCAAGAATTGGTGCTGCTTCTTCACCTGCTGTTCCAAGCGGGCCTTTATACTCAGGCAATTCAAGAATTGGTGCTGCCTCCTCACCTTTGCTACTTGTAGGAGCATCTGGTTTCACAGTCTGATCTTGTAGTTGGTTGAGATATTCTGCAAAATAGGCAACCATTCTTTCAGTCAAGAGATGGTTATCCGTAGCATATTTCATGCTAGCTACTACACTTGCTACTTCCTCTTGATTTTCTTTGCTGGTCAATTTTTGAGCTTTCGCTAAAGCTGTTTCATAACCTGACAAATCAAGAGCTGTTTCTGCCACCTGTGGACGACTAAAGATCAACTCAGCAGCGGCTTGATATTTATCCCCACCATCTCCATAAGACTTGGTACCTGTCAAAACAATTTTCTTAGCCTTAATTGTCTTACCAAAGTCAATATCTTTTGGTTTATTGTTATCTGGCCAATCAGTTGCAGTGAAAGTATGTTCTTTACCAGACTCATCTGTCACAACCAGTTTCACATCTCGCAAATTACCATTTGATCCTGATCCGCGTGGTACATAACGGAAGCCTGTGATTTCCGTCGCTTCTTTCAAGACCATAGTTGCAGGTTTACCAACATCTCCACCATTCCAAGACGTATGCCATAGACTTGATAAGTTACCATCAAAGGCATTGGCTAAATCTTCTCCCGCTTGCGCTGGAGCATTTAGACTTTCAAAGTCTTCTGCTACCAAGGCTGTTTTCTTTTGTACCAAGGCATTCTTCAGAGCGTCAATCTTAGCAATCTCAGCACGCGCTTCTTCCACGCTAATGTCATCATCTGCTTGACTGAGGTTAAAGACAGCTTCCTTCAAGGCATCCATAGATTCCTTAGTATAGTTGGTCATAGCAACCGTTGGCAAGTAGTTCTTCAGAGCATTTTCTGTCAACATCTTACCAGTTAGAGTGATTTCCTCGATTTGAAGTTTATCCATGATGAAGTCGTTGTAACCACGGAAGTTAGCATTTCCACCAGAATCTCCACGAGTATTGCTTGCGTTACCAGTTGAGTAGATACCCACCCAAGTATCGCCTGTTTCTGCACCTGTTACGAGGAAGGTTACCTTCTTGGCTTTCTTAGAATCTGTCCAAGTATTTGGTAGTTCATGCATTTCCAAATTGCTTGCTTGATTACCGCGACGACCTGACTGGAATTCTCCCTTACCGACTACAAAGGCATAGGTATTGTCAGAGCCTGCTTCGTATTCAAAGGTTACACGATAAGTCTTACCAGCTTCAAAACGGAAGTTTTGAGGAATTGTTTGGTAAACCAAGTTACGACGGCTAACTAGCCCATTTGTCTTCAATGACCAATTTCCTTCGATAACATCATCGACTTTCTTACCATTCCAATCACGTTGTGTATATGGATCATGTTTTTCAGATAAGTGAGTACGATTATCCTCAACTCCTTCGATACCACCAATTACAAATGGGAAAATACCTTGAGCGACATTTTCAAAGTCTTGTTTAAATGTTCCTTTAGCTGTATCATGATTATCTCCGTACATACTTGAATTGTTTTCAAAGGTACGAATTTCATCAAAGTAAGTTGCTTCATCACCAGCTTCACGACTCAAAGTAAGAGTGACATTTGATACATCTGAACCCGTTGTAAAGAAGGCATACATGTTTTGGAAGTAACTTGTATCATCAACTGTAGCATTGTCACGACGAGTATTATGGGCATAGGCCTTGACATAGTTAAGAGCTAGTGACTTATTGGTATAGCTAGTCACTTCTTTTTCACCAGTATTTACTGTGATACTTGCCTTAGCATTACTACGATTATCAACACCGACATAAACGGCATACTTAGTATTTGGTTTCAAGCCAGTCAGTTTCTGAGTAAGGCTGACTGTGCTCTTATTGCCTTGGATACGAAGCATTTCATTTGCGCCTTGTGATTTGACAATTTCTGCCTTAGAAACATCACCAGAAATAGTCCAGTGTTTCAAAGTTCCACTGTTAAATCCTTGGTCATAGATGTGCATGCCTTCGCTCCATGACATTTCAGGATTGGTTTGTTTTGAACGGTAGAGAACGTATGGTTGATTTGCAGTAAGATCAAGGGTAATCTTGCCATCTTTTACAGTTAATTCTTGCTCTTCTGTCTTACCTTGGTCAGTTAGCTTGTAAAGATAAACCTTACTCTTTGCCCAATCGCTAGGAAGCGTCCAAGTTGTTGCACCAGCTTGCGTATTGAAGTAGTACATCTTTTCCTTATCACTAGCAAGTTTCTTACCATTTGCATCCCAGTTCCATGGAGTCAAGTAAGCTGAACCATCTTGGATGACACGTCCATTGAGAGTCACTGTACGTTCACGGTATTGCGGGCTATTGACATCATTTGACTTACGAGTCACAACAACTTTGTTATTATCAGCATCTACCAATTCCACTCGCATTTCTGGAGTCCACTTATAAGTGCTACCGTTATCAGACATGGTGACTGGTGTACCATTTTCCCATTTACTTACAGTGAAGTGTTGGAAGTACTTGGTCATGACATCATGAGCAAATAAGTTGGTTACATAGCCATTGTAGTCACTTCTTCCTTGCCAACCTTCAAAGTCTTTCATGCTGTAGCCACCTAGAAGTGGATAGTTCGCTGCACCACCGTAACTTCTGTAATCCCCAACCCAAGAATCTTTTTGGTGGTTGCGGATAAAGCGCGTGATGGCACTGTTGATACCTTTATTAGTGTAGCCACCATAGGTCAAGTCAGCTGCCCAGTGTTGGAAGGTAGAGTCGTATTCACCACCATGACCCCACTCGATCGCAAAGCGCCAGCCTTGTTTGTTAATTTCTTTTGCAAGAACGTGAGTAGCCCAGGCACCGTTATCACCTGATTGGCCATTGCCCCAAACGTCCACATAGATAAAGTCGAGACCTTCACCAAGTTTGTTTTTCAATTCTTCCCAGCGAGCTAAGCGACCATGCGCCAAATCATAGGCAGCATCAATGTTAATACCTTGGTCTAGCCAGTTCCAACCATAACTATAGCTTCCATCTGGATTCTTACGAAGAATATTTTCGTTAAAGTATTTAGACTCAGGATAAGTTTCAGAAGCGTTGACGTGGATACCTAGATGAGCTCCATATTTCTTCGCTTTCTCAATCAAAGCCTTGAAATCTTCGACACCACCAATACGTTTACCAATATCAGCATAGTTCAAATGGCCTGAGTCATGACCTTCACTACCATAACCTTTGAGGAGAACACCTTGTCCAAGACCATCTGTATGGAGATTGATCTTCTTGATACCATCCAAGGTCATAAGGAATGGATTTTGTGCTTGAGAACCAAAGTTCATCGCGATACGGTAAGCTGTGATATCCTTGACTTTTCCCCAGCCTTGAGGGTTGTTCATGATACTACGATAAGCAATGGCACCATCTTGCCAGTCCACTTTTTTATCCGCATTAGCATCTTCAGTAATCACAACCTTAGCACTTGGAAGTTCTTTAGTGTACTCTGGGAAGACAATACCCTTATAAGCTTTTTCCCATTGCCACTCAGAACTATGAATTCCGACATAGTTGGCATTTCCAACGGTTTCTTTATAAGCCGTCAAACGGGTCCAGTCATTAGAGCCACCACCGTAACTGTTTTGAGAATTACTCCAAACACCTGCAGCAAGCTTATCTGTAGAAACAAATCCATACATGTAACCCTTAGCCAAATCCTTCATTGGATTGGTTACTTCAATATGATCATCCCCGCTGACATGCGTATTGTTTGACATAGTTGCCCCATCAAACTTAGCACCAGCTTGCTCACTAGAAACAGATACTAAAGCATTCCCGAGGAAACTAATAGTAGAGAGTAATTTTCTTTCATCGTCAATCTTTTGACCTGGAGTGACTTGATTGTGGTTGACAATCTTAGTTACATCAAAATGTAATTGATTGTCCACAACTTGCAGACGAACTGTCATATCCGCATTGATAAGATTAGCCTCATCACGGAGTTTCATTTCATATTCTGCAGTTGTTTCATTGATTTTCTTATAAGTAACCTCAGGGGTGATTTTATGGTTATTGATAAATACTTTATTGAACTGTTGAACCTGTCCAGGCAAAGTATGGCCATTCAGCGTGTATTCCTTAACACGTGGAAAGGCTTGGTCAATCACCGCTTTTAGTACTTTAGATTGGATAGTATCATAAGTCACTTTACTGTCATCTACTACCGCACCAGTTTCTTTTTCAGCAGTAGCTTCAGTATTTTGAACTCCATCCTGATTGTCAGTCTTAATATTTACAACTGTCTTTTCAGTACCATATGTACCAGCTTTAAGTAAGATTTTCTTTTCATTTTTAAGATTTTCATTAACAGCAGCTGGCAAAGTAACCGTATCAAAAAGCTTTACATCATTATTTGTTGCATTCAGCTGACCATCTGATTTTAAGCTAATAGTCAGATGATTCACTGAGCCATTTACTGGAGCTGCAACACGGCCTCCCTGATACCATGTGCTATTACCTGGTGTCTTATATTCCCAGAA
Organism: Streptococcus sp. SM5; assembly: GCF_027497975.1. NCBI lineage: Bacteria > Bacillati > Bacillota > Bacilli > Lactobacillales > Streptococcaceae > Streptococcus > Streptococcus sp. SM5. The sequence goes on from NZ_JAJNSC010000022.1 coordinate 13,090, forward strand.
CCAACCTTCTTTGTCATATCCAACAAAGACATTATTATTTGTATCTTTAAATTTCAAGAAAACACCAAAACGTGATTTGCCTGTTTCAGATTCTTCTTTGAAAGTGAGATCTACATTCGCATTCCCATTCGCATCCACAGTCAATCCTTGCTTTTCAAACAAAGCTGGTTTGCTAGCATTGTCATTTTGATCTGTTGAAGATAACTTATTGTAACGAACACCATTTTCTTCACGAATAGCAACAGTCCCTTGCTGTTCTTTTCTTGCTACAGTTTGCCATTCAGGAGTGACTTCCTTTGGTGTCTCTGGCTTAGCTGTCGCTGGTTTTTCTTCTTTCGGCTTATCTGCTTTTGGCTTTTCTTCAACTGGTTTTTCAGTTTCCTCTAAATTCGCTGGTTTTGAACTAGAGATTCCCTTAATATGATCTTGAATCCATTTTAATTGAGCTGGAGAGAAAAGGATCCCTCCACTACGGACACCGACCACACCATTTTGATGAACGCCAATCAATTTACCATCCGTGTCAAAGATACCGCCACCGCTAGCACCTGGTTGTCCACCTTGATAACCAACTCCTTGAACACCTTCACCATAAGATTCAGCAAAATCCACAGCAGTGTTAATAACTGGCGCCAACTTACCAGCAGGATAGCCAAACATATTGACTTTATCCCCAACTTTCTTAACAACTGGCTTTTCAGTAACTTCAACAGGAGCATTTTCAAGAACTGTACGCAATCTCACAAGAGCCAAATCGTTCTTATAGCCCTTTAGATAACCATCTCTATCCCAGTGAATCACATCTTTTTTACTAAATTTTACATCATCTAAACCAGGGTAGGATATACTAAAAATATCGCCATCCCCTTTATCATTATCCACAACTTTACGGATATTTCCATCTTGTTGATCCTTGATAAAGTTGTGAGAAACAGTCAAAACAAGATCCTTACCAATGACAATACCACTACCTTCTCCTGATGGAGTCTTAATCTTAACAGTAGCGCCATAGTTCAATTCTCCATTTTTTGTTTTGGCAACATCTTCAGGAACTAGACTACCAGTATCTTGTGCTAATTGATCTTTATTTACCTCTTTACCATTATCAGTAGCTTTTTCAACTTTACCTTCTAATTCTTTCGGCAACTTGTCAGTAGTTTCTTTGTTTTCCTTTTCAAGAGCTAGTAACTCTTCTTCAGTTTTTGGTCCATCCGTTGTTTCAGCAGAACCTGGATTTGCTGCTGCAGCTTCCTTATCGAACTCCCGTCCATTATCGCTCGCTTTTTTATCCAAATCAGCCAGCTCACTTGGCAAATTATCTGTTGAGCCAACTGTTGGTGTGTTAGCCAATACTGGAGCCGTAGCAAAAAAACTAGCCCCAATCATAACTGAAGCAGCACCTAGTGCAAATTTACGAATGCTGTATGTACATCGTTTTTCAAAAAATCGTTTATCCATTAACTCCTGATTCCTTTCACCAATCTTCGTAAGCGTTTACATTTCTTATTCGAAAAATACTCCTTTCTATCTGAAAAGTGCAATGCTTAACGTTTATAAAAATAATTACACTTTTAATATAACAATTTTTAATAGATAAAGCAATAGAAAAGCTAGGAAAATTGCTAATTTTTTTCTTCATTCTGACAAAACCATACTCTGAAATTAAGGGGAAAATTGTCACATAATAAAAAGGATTTAGCATTCCTATCGAATGCCAAACCCTTTATCAATCAGTTTCTATAGATGATTAAAATCTATTTCACATGTTTTGCGAGTTCTTCTTGCGCTTTTTTATTGGATTCTTCTTTTTCTTTCATCCATTTATCTTGAGCTTTTTGGTATTCATCAGCAGTAACTGCCTTGTCTTGAAGTTCCAAGTATTTGTAAAGGAGCGGATCGCTTGTCCCCTTGTTACCAGAGAAGGCAAACGGCATCGTAAATGGTACCATCTTAGACAAGATTGGGCGACCAGTGAGTGATGTTGTTGGAATAATCAAGGCACTATCTGTCAACCAAGCTTGGGCTACAGCATACTTATCATAACGTTTTGCTACATCTATTGTCTCGTTTTCAGCTTCAATTACCAATTTCTCATAGTCGTTTAGACCAACCTTCTTAGCTGCAGCATTATCTGTACCAGAATCAAAGCCAAGGTAGGTTTTAGTGTTTTCACCAACTGATGGTTTGATAATATCGAGGTAAGTAGATGGATCCGCAAAGTCTGGAGTCCAACCAACATTATCTGAAATATCCCAATCTTCCCCAGCTGCTGTTTCAGCAAAGTAGGTAATATTCAAGACTTCATCTTTTTGTAGTTGTTGAATATCAATTACGACATTATCTGCACCCAAGGTTTCTTCAACCGATTGTTTGAAAGACTGTACACGTTGAACTTTTGTAGTTGCTGTCTGGTCAACTGGCATATCTAGGTGAATTGGGAATTGTACTCCCTCAGCTTGTAGAGCTGACTTAGCTTTAGCAAATTCTGCCTTGGCTTTTTCAGGATTATATAGTCCATCTTGGGCATCAGCAAGGTTCACATCCTTCCATTCATCCCCATAAGTCACCAATTTTTCTTTGACCATATCGCCAAAGTTTTTCCCATCTGCTTGGACAAATGTTGGTGGTACAAAAAGATTACGCAAAATTTTGCTTGCACCACTGGCACCGTTCACTTGTGAAGCATAGGCCGTACGATCAAAACCAAAAGCAATAGCTTGGCGGAAATCCTTGTTTAAGAGAGCCTTTTTAGTAGAGGTCTTTTGTTCGTCACTAGTCTTAGAAGTATATTTATAGGACTGGCGGTCAATATTTGTACCAACTAGATAAGTCGTAGAGTCTTGTTGGGTATAGACAATATTATCCTTCATCGTTTTTTCAAGTTCTGCGAAACTTGCACTTGTTGGATAGAGGCGGGCTGCTGTAAGGCTACCATCTTTAAAGTTTTCTGCAGGTTTGCTGGTATCTTGACCATCCCAGAATGACAATTTTATCTTATCAACATGAACATTATCCTTATCCCAGTAGTTAGGATTTTTTGCAAATTCAACGGAAGATTTAGCCACAAGAGATTTTAACAAATAAGGACCATTATACAAGATACTGCTTGGATCTGTCGCTTTAGCAAAATCATCCCCTTTTGAGTTCAAAAACTCTTCATTAACTGGTGCCAAGACACCCATTGTTGTTTTAGAATTCCAAAAACTTTCAGGTTTGTTCAAAGTGTATTGGACTGTTTGATCGTCAAGGGCTTTAATTCCAACTTGAGAAAAATCTTTATTTTCCCCTTTAGCATAAGCATCCAGACCCTTGATTGAATCTTGTACCAAGTAAAGAGCTTGTGATTTCTTATCTGTTGCATATTTAAGACCTGTTACAAAGTCTTGAGCCTTGACAGGAGCATATTCTTCACCTTCAGATGTGTACCACTTGGCATCCTGACGAATCTTATAAGTGTAGATCAAACCATCTTTAGAAACTGACCAGTCCTCTGCCATAGAGGGAACAAGATTCCCATAACGGTCATTTTCAAGCAATCCATCAATGACGTTACTAGTAATGTTTGAAGTAGCTGCCTTGCTGGTTGTCAAATAGTTGAGATTATCTGGGTCTGTCTCGTAGGTAAATGCAAAAGTCTGCTCACCTTTAGTAGCAGAACCACCAGAACAAGCCGCTAAGACACCAGCTGCTAATAAAGTGACTCCCGCAAGAGCCAATACTTTCCTTGTTTTCATAGTATCCTCCTTTGTTTTTCTATCCATTATAGACCCTTTGCAATCTATTGTCAATATATTTTTCTGAATTTTCATTTTTAGTTGTTATTTTCTGATAACTATCGAATCTTATTTCATTTTTTAATCTCTTTTTAACTATAAGAAAAGAGGGAATTCAGTAACTCCCTCATCCATCTATTTAAATCATTTTTAGATTCATTAATTGAAAGCTTGCAATGCGGAAAGAAGATAAGAACCCTCACGAATTTTTTGACCTACGGCCTTAGCATTTTTGACCAAACCCTGATACTCTTCTTGAGACAAATGTTCCAATACTTCTTCCAAGTCAAGTAAACTCTCAATACTAATTCCACACTCTTTTTCTAAGACGAAATTAGCCAAAGCAGATTGCCCCCAGACAATAATAGGGAAACCAGAAGCCAAATAAAGGGAGGCCTTGTGGGAATTATTGTATCTCAAATACTCACCAAACACTCCGCTACAAGTTTTAGAACTATCACCGTCCCAAACCAAACCAAAGCTTCCTTCTAATGCTGATGGTAGTTCATCTGGAAGAAAGGAACCAAAATAGGTTTCATTGGATAGCTTTCTAGCCTCATCAAAACCAACACCATAAAGGTTATATGCCGGTCTTGCAGGCAACTCATATAAGTAACCTGCTTTTTCTTGAGCTAAATTTCCAGCTACAATAATAGCTCCTTCCTTCGATAAATCTTCTTTATCCTGATAATTCGGGATCAGATAGTCAAAAATGCCTAAACTAACTATTTTCTTCTCAGAAATCCCCTTATCAACAAGCACTGATTTCATAACTGGATTATGAGCAATAAGACCATCAGCTTGTTTCAAAAGACTAGACTCTTGAAGATGAACACGAATCTTATGCTTCAAGGGTACTGTATCCAAATTAGCATAGCGCAAAACTTCTAAATCATGGATAATAAAGTGAACCTTCACTCGTTTACGTTGCATTCTTTTGACTAAATGAGTCGTAAAGAAACTATGATGAAGCATAGGAAATTGAATCAGTAGCTGATCCCCTTCCTTCAACTTAGAGATAGCTTTGGATAGGGCTTTGGCCTTATGTCGTTGGGCTCTAATAGTCCCCATTTGATACCAATCATCTACCATCAATAACAAAGGACTATAGCCCTCACGAACTACTATTTCTTCAACATCGTTTCGAGCCTTATTTCCCGCATTTCGTGCACCAGAATCCTTCAGAAATTCTTCTTTTAGATAATATTTCATCGATCAACTTTATCCTTCGTTATCTTATTTAAACTCTTCCTCTACAACATTTAGGGCACGTTCAATGACCACATGCATGTCGTAGTATTTATAATCGGCCAAACGTCCGCAGAAAATGACCTTATCATTCTGCGCTGCTTCTTCTTGATACTTAGCAAACATAGCATTGTTTCTCTCATCATTGATTGGATAATAAGGTTCATCTCCTCGTTTCCAATCTGCTGGGTATTCACGAGTAGTGACCGTTTTATCTTGCGTACCATACTCAAAATGTTTATGCTCAATAATACGAGTATAAGGAATTTCTCGTTCTGTATAATTAACAACGGCATTTCCTTGATAATTTTCCTCATCTAGAACTTCATGCTCAAAACGAAGACTACGGTATTCTAACTCACCATGTTTATAATCGAAATATTGGTCAATCATCCCTGTAAAGACAACTTTTTCAGCAGAAGCTTCTAATTCCTGACGATTGGCAAAAAAGTCAACTCCAAGTTCTACTTCTACATCCTTCAACATATTTTCGATGATGACATTATAGCCCCCAATTGGAATACCTTGGTAACGGTCATTGAAGTAGTTATTATCAAAAGTCAAACGAACTGGTAGACGTTTAATGATAAACGGTGGAAGGTCAGTTGCGGAACGTCCCCATTGCTTTTCAGTATATCCTTTAATCAACTTTTCATAAATATCTGGACCGATCAACTTGATAGCCTGTTCTTCCAAATTTTTCGGTTCAACGTCTTTCATGTGAGCCGTTTGCTCAGCAATCTTATCTTTGACCTCTTGAGGAGTTTTTGTCCCCCACATAGCATAGAAAGTATTCATATTGAAAGGTAGATTATAAAGGCTACCCTTGTAATTAGCCACAGGCGAGTTGATGTAGTTGTTAAATTCAGCAAATTGATTAACATAATCCCAGACTTTCTTATTAGAAGTATGGAAGATATGAGCACCATATTTATGAACATTAACACCTTCTACATTCTCACAATAGATATTCCCACCAATGTGGTCACGTTTATCAATAACTTTTACTTTTTTTCCACGCTTGGTTGCTTCATAAGCAAAAATTGCTCCAGACAAACCAGCACCAACGATTAGATAGTCGTACATATTACACCCCTTTATTTCTGAATAACTGTTGTTTTATATCTCGTAGATTTATAACTTTAAAAATCAAAATCAAACTGATATAAATTATTGCCCCCAAAATAGCAGAAAGTCCTACATTTAATACAGACGGTAAATTCAATAAGTCTTTTACAAAAAACAGAATTCCATACATCAATCCTGATGAAATCATAATTTTTATCATAGTTCCTATAATCGGAACATCTCTTAGATAAGAGCGAGTAAAGAATAACTGTATAGCCCAAACCAGAGACTCTGTTAAAACAGATACAATTGCTGCCCCTATATAGCCCAATTTGGGAAGAAAGAGAAGATTTAATCCAACACTAACAATAGCAGGAATTGTAGTTGAAAGCATGAACTCTCTATTTTTATTATGGGGAATCAAAATTTGAATCCCCATAATATTTGTCCAACCAATAAAGAACATTCTTAGAATCATAATAGCTATTGCATAGCGTGCATCTTGAAAATCTTTTCCCAGAAAAAAGTTAACAAAATCATCGTTTATAATTAACATACCTGCCATAATGGGGAAAATAACCAAATTATAAATTAGAAATGACATCTCATGCATTTTATTAACTGCTTTATGATCCCCTGATGATAAAAGATTTGAAACTCGTGGTAACATGACACTTCCCAATGAAGTCACTAGGGTCAATAAAATATTAACAAGTTTCAATGCTTGATCATAGATTCCTACATCTTTTGTTGAAGCTAAAGCTCCCAGCATTGTACGATCCAAAGTAACATAGAGCGATATGGCAATCTGAGGTAAAAACAATAAGATAACTGGCTTCAAATGCTGCTTAGCATATTCCCAATCAAAGTGCGGTTTCCCAATAAACTCTCTTGCCGGCAACCACATACTTAGTTGTCCCAACAATTCAAAAATGGTAAGCAAGAACACATATAAATATAGGTCGCTAGCTGATTTTATAAATAGAAAAATAGCAATGACGCCAACTAGTTTCACTGTAATATTTCTGACTGTAATTTTTCGAAAATCCTCTAAACCTTGGAATAGCCAAGAAATATCTAAACCTTTAGAAAGTAAACTTAATCCTAAAATATAAGCTACTGGGTTTTGCATTAACGAAAAAGTGAGACAAAGCAAAATATAGAGAGTCAGTGATAAGATGGTTGCTCCAAGTTGTAAAGTATAAATTCCCCAGAAATTTTTACGAATTGTTTTTCGATTACCAGAAATTTCCTTTGTACCATAATTGGCTACCCCCAAGGTAGCCAACAGGATAAAGTAGGTAACAATAGAATTATAATAACCATAAGTTCCTAAATCATCAGAACTAAATACTCTGGTAACATATGGAGTCGTAATAATCGGTAAAATAATGACTAATAATTGATATGAAAGATTGTATGCATAATTTTTAAGAACCTTCATAGGGAGCATATTCCTCACTTAACTACTATTATAAACGGCGAAAATTAATCTGTCCAAAAATGATGATGTTAAATAGATTAAACTTTTTTTGGTACAAAAATCACTTAACTAGCCTCAATTTAGAACCAAGGATACATATAACACAAAAACTTTAAACATCTTGATAATTATACCTATACTTACTCCAAGAAATACCCATCAATAACAATAATGGATTGTACATTAATTCAAAAAATTGTGGATCAAACATTGAGTGAAGTATCAGTACAATAAAAACAAGCATCTCAACTGTATTAAAGTGTCCTCTTTTATTTAGTTGATAGAAACTATACCAAATAACAACTAGTAGAATCACTCCATAATGCAACAAAATATTTACAAAAGATGAATCAACGTATAAATAATTATCAAAAACAGACGTAGCCCTTTGTTGCAATTCCCAATCAATTCTTTGACCAAACAGATGTACACCATATAAAGATAGTGTCTTATGTCCTAAACTTAGTCTTCCTGTCAAAGCTACGTTTAAAATTTGAAAGAGTTTACTGTTTGCGTTATAAAAATAAGTCAAAATGATAGGAATAAGAATCCCTGCAGTCAACGTAATTTTACCAATGGCATTCAGGATTTTTTGACTAACTACTTTATTTTTAAATATGTACACCAATACTAATGCTAGAATTGAAAGAAAGAAAGCTGATTTCGTATCAGTATTAACGTAAAAATAATAATTCAGTATTCCAAACAATAAAATTTCTGACAATCTGATTTTACTTTTTCTTAAATATAGATATACCAAAGTCAGATGAAATAAATAATTAGCACCGAGAGTAACATATTGGTATCCTTGGCTAAAACGGAATCGCCCTCCTAATTGAACCCTCAGCGTATTTTCAATAATGCCAAACTTTAATAGACCATATATAGAAATCATTAATAGTACTATCGAAACTGTCCAGAGAATCAAAACTTTTCTAAAATTCACATTGTTTATAGAAATAATAAATAAGATTGTTGAAATTATTGTGAGGGCATCAAAAAGCTTATGTGTTGTAATCCCGATAATTATAGCCAAGCAGAAAGCGGAAAAGAAGAATATCAGAAACTTACTCGAGTGTCTCTCTAATAGTAGTTTAAACAGAAGTATGACAATAGACACTATCATAGCAACTATTCGAAAACGATAAATTTCAGGGTATTTATAGACTAAGTTTGTTTGAGCTATAAAATTAAAAAGCAACCAAATAAAGAAAGCTGAAAAATATAATAACTCTGATAATTTTATTTTTATTTTCATATTTTTACCTAAGTTTGTTTAAATTATCCAATCTTATTTCGAATAGTGTTATACAATTTTGCAGATACGAGAAACAATATATATTTCAATTTATTTTTCCTTGTAACATTTGAATTCGGAATAACATCTTTGAAATATTGAATGTATTCTTTTCTAATTTTATTAACTTCAGCATACATATCTGAACTAAGCATAGCATGTACAATATGCAGACCATTAAAAACATAGCGAACATTCAAGGCTCTTCTCATTTCCCTATCACCTGAATAGTCTCGTTCAATATAACTTCTATTCCATTCCATTGCCTTGTAAAAATCTAAGAGACGATCACTATACTTAGAATTTACAATACTTCCTGGTCTTCGATAGTATTTATAAAGATTTAGATCACTAACAGCAATATTTTCACAGGAAGCAATATGCTCATAAGCAAGAGCTAAATCTTCATACAACATCCCATTAGGATATGGAAACCTTAATAAGATCTCTTTTTTATATAGTTTACCACCTGAATGTGTCCCAACATAATTTCCATAAAACATTTGTTCTAAAGCTGTTCTACGATCTAATTTTCCAGAATATTTCTCTCTGAAATCTCCTAGGAAATCACTATTTTCATAGTTTCTAACTTCAATCACTGGAGTTGCTACAAGATCAACTCTATACTTATCTCTAAGTTCTACTAAATATTCAATGGCTCTATGGTCATAATAATCGTCTGAATCAATGAAAACAATCCAATCTGTTGAAGATTCTTTTACCCCAGTATTGCGGGCATTGGACAATCCCCCATTTTCAATATGCAGAACTTTTATTCTGTCATCTTCTCGAGCATATTGGTCACAAATTTCTCTAGAACTATCCGTCGAACCATCATCTACTAGGATTATTTCAATATTTTTATATGTTTGTTGTCTTAGACTTTCTACACAATAACTCAAACAGTTCTCAACATTGTACACTGGTACAACAATAGAAATCTGATCCATTATGATAATCCTTCCAAAATGATACCAACAATACGCTCACAAGCTTTTCCATCTCCATATGGATTACTTGCTTTACTCATCTTGCTGTACTCTGTTTCATCTTCTAGAAGCAGTTTGAAATTAGTATAAATATTTTCTTCTTCTGTTCCTACCAATTTCAAGGTTCCTGCAGCAATTCCCTCTGGACGTTCTGTTGTATCACGCATTACCAATACTGGTTTACCTAAAGAAGGTGCTTCTTCTTGTACACCACCAGAATCTGTTAAAATCATGTAGCTTTGATTCATAAAATTATGGAAATCAATGACTTCTAGAGGTTCAATGATTTTCATACGTTCATTGTCGCCAAACACCTTACTTGCTAACTCACGAACCTTAGGATTCTTGTGAATAGGATATACGACTTTAACATCTTCAAATTCATTCAGGATACGATTAACTGCGTTAAACATATTTTCCATGGGTTGACCAAGATTTTCACGTCGATGAGCTGTCAGCATGATGAGTTTACTGTCCTTAGCCCACTCTAAAATAGGATGGTCATAATGATCTTGAACGGTTGTCTTCAAGGCATCAATAACAGTATTTCCAGTAACATAGATATTCTCTCTTCCCTCTTTTAGAAGATTCTCTTTAGCCACTTCTGTCGGAGCAAAATTGAAATCCGAAATAATTGAAGTAGTCTGACGATTGAATTCTTCAGGAAATGGACTTTGAAGATTATAAGTTCTCAATCCTGCCTCTACATGTCCAACTTTAATTCCCATGTAAAATGCAGCTAAAGCTGTCGCAAAAGTGGTTGTAGTATCCCCATGAACAAGAACAATATCTGGTTTTTCCTGCTCTAAAACTGCTTGAATTTTATCTAAAATACTTGTCGTGATTGTAAATAGTGTTTGATTTGCCTTCATAATTCCTAAATCATAATCAGGAACAACTTTAAAGACATCTAAAACCTGCTCTAACATTTCTTTATGTTGACCAGTTACACACACAAGTGTTTTGATCGAATCATTTTTCTTCAGTTCATTCACTAAGGGACACATTTTTATTGCTTCTGGACGCGTCCCAAAAACTAACATTACTTTTTTCATTTTGAATCTCCCATTAGTTTTTGATAAAATTTACGATAATTCTCTAAAAATAAAGGATAACTAAACTTCTCTTCATAATCTTTTTTAGCTTGATGAGCTAACCTTCTTCTAAGAGTTGAGTCAGTCGCCAGACTCTCAATAGCAGAAGCTAAGGCCCTAGCATCTTTGGCGGGAACCAAGAGCCCATTTTCTTTAGTAACAACTTCATTAATGCCAGGGATATCTGTCGCAACCATGGTTTTTCCATTCATAAATGCCTCAATAACATTTAGAGCCAAACCCTCAAATAATGACGAAGACACTAGGAAATCAAAACTATTAATACACTCGACTATATCCTGTCTATACCCTAAAAAAGTTATCTTATCTTCTAAATCGAGTTCTTTAACCTTAGTTTCTAATTCGGCTCTCAGCTCTCCATCCCCAACGATAAATAAACGAAGGTTTTCATCTGATATCAAAGAAATAGCATCAATCAAATAGGTCAAACCTTTTTGTTCAGATAATCTTGCAATACAGCCTAGCTTGATTCCATCAAACTTCATAATCTCATCAACTTGTCTATTTGACTGTTTCAAGATCACTCCGTTATAGATAACAGTGCTGTCTGCAACTCCCACATCATCTTTCAAATTTTGATTAACTGCTTGACCCACTGCAATACTATAGGCATTTTTCAGTGAAAATCTATATAAAGACAACTTATCTTTAAAGACATTATGAGCAGTGTAAACGTGGACTAGCTTGGGATTAATCAGTTTTAACAAACGAATATAAAAAGCTGCCATTCGATGATGCGTATGAACCAGAGTAATATCATTTGTCTTAATAATTTGATAAATAGTAAGAAGCAACTTCAACACAGTAAGAGGATTTTTGCTGTCTATATCTTGAATTTTATGATGGATAATTCCTTGGGCCTCTAATTTTGATTCCCAAAGGCCTCCTGTAGAAGCAACATGTACACTATCAAACTCATCTTTCAAATCAGAACTCAACTGGTACACGATTCTTTCCGCACCACCAATATCCATCGTTCGTGAAATATGTAAAATATTATTTTTTCGTTTTTCGTTTCTCATCTAAAACTCGCTTAATAAAGGTAACATTCCCTACAAAGTATCGTTTAAAGAGACGCTTTGGCTCATTAGCAACTCGGAACAACCACTCCAAGTTTGATTTCTGCATCCAAAGTGGGGCACGCTGAATGTGACCAGACAATACATCAAAACTACCACCTACACCCATAAAAATAGAATTCACTCCATTATCCATAAATTTTTGGATGATGTATTCTTTTTTAGGTGAAGTAATTCCAACAAATACAAAGTCGGGATTCTTTTCACGAATATCTTCCTGAATATCTTGCTCATCTTCCTCAGAAAAATAACCATTACGATGTCCAACAACTCGTAGATTTGGATACTCTTCTTTAAAATTTTGTAACATATCTTGCAAAACTTCTTCTTTAGCACCAAAAAAATACACTGAATAAGATTTTTCATCGGCTAATTTTAATAATCTTTGCATTAAATCAATTCCAGCAACTCGTTCTGGAACTTGGTAGCCCAAAAATCGAGAAGCTAGAACTACTGATGCACCATCTGCATTGATGATCTCAGACTCGTTAACTATCTTCTTAATAGCTTCATCTGATTGACATTGGTTAATCTTATCAGCGTTTACGCCCATTAAATGAAGAGGACGTTGTTCAATTACAAATTTCTCAACCTCTTGTACTGTTTCATCCATTGTTAAAGGGTCAATTCTGACCCCCATTAAATTAAAACTATTCAAATTAATCTCCCCATGTAGACTCAAAATGACCCTTACGCTCGGCTTCTTTTGGTAACTTCATGTAATCACCATATATTTTTGTTAAATATTCATCTGGGTTTGCATGGCAACTTATTTCTAAGTTCTCAAACTCTAGTAATCGTGGTTCACCGAATACTTCTTTTCTAGCAAGCTCACGTTCTCTATAGGAGCCTAATACATTACCAACTATTGAACTAGTTTCAAAATCATATTGTTTAATTAGATTTTGTAATTTGTTGTTAATAGTGGCTGTTTTTAGAAGTTTATTTAATTTCAAAACTTTTGATATACTCACAATTGCATTTTCAAAACTTCCCCGATCTCTGTCATGTAGACGATCGATTACCGAAATTTTAGAAAGTGCACGATAGAATTTGATTTTGTTTGTATGAATAAAATAATGAAAACGATCATCTGGATAACCATCCAAAGGGAAAATATCTATGAATGGACTACATAGTTCATCTCCAAATGGAATTTGTAAGGATGTATCCATAATAGAGGTATTACCTAAATTGTCATCATGAAGTCTCAAAATAACATGTTCTGGAAGTTCTTTTTTACAAATAGATAAAAATTTTTCATAATCTTTTCGAGGAATCCCTAAATCCATATCATCATCCCAAGGAATAAATCCTTTATGACGAATGGCTCCTAGCAATGTTCCTCCCAAAGCATAATATCTTAAATCATGTTTACTACAAATAGCAATAAAGTTTTTCAATAAAGATAATTCTCCTAGTTGAATTTCCCTCACTTTATTCATAAAATCACTTCGCTCCATCTCTCATAAGTACAACTTTAATAGTTTTTAGTAAAATTTCAATGTCTTTCCAAATTGTCCAATCGTCTATATAAGCTACATCTAATTTAACAACTTCATCAAAATTCTTAATCTCACTTCTACCACTAACTTGCCAAAGTCCAGTGATACCCGGTTTAAAACTCAATCGACGTTTTTGTTCAGGTGTGTATGTCTCATATTCATCAACTGTTGGCGGTCTTGTTCCCACTAGGCTCATATCTCCTTTCAGAACATTCCAAAACTGGGGAAGTTCATCCAAGCTAGTTTTACGGATAAAGCGACCAATTTTTGTAATGCGAGGATCATTGTCCATCTTAAACATACCACCCTGCATGGTATTTTTCTCCAACAATTCTCTCTTTTTATCCTCAGCATCAATACACATTGATCTAAATTTATAAAAAGTAAAATGTCGGCCGTTTTTTCCTATGCGAGTCTGGGCAAAAATAGCAGGTCCACCATCTTTTCGAATAGCTGGAACTAGAACTATACTAACTAGACCACAAATCATTAAACCAAAAATAGAACCAATAATATCTATGACACGCTTAGCAATTACATGACTATTCTTATAAAATTTCGTCGAAAAAGTAATGACATTTAGACCAGCCATCCCACGGATTTTTTTGTCACGCCCTAGATTATGGTCAAAAGCATTTAGATTAACCGTTACATCAATTCCCATCGTTTCAAAACGAGAAATAAATTCACCAATATCATATTCTTCACTAGGAAGATTGATAAACACTTCGTCCACAACTTCGTGAGTTGCAAAATTTAAAATATCTTCGACTGGTACGACTGTAATAGTATCATGTTGGAAATTAGGTTTATCTAATACACTAACTGCCACCAGTTCTCCAAAGAAATCACCCGCATCAAGTAATTTATCCATCACTTTCTCAACTCTAGATGTTGCTGTAATCAAGAATAGTTTTTTACTCCATTTCAAATTAGGAAATATCCGTTTCGAATAATACTTGATACAAATATTGACTAGATACATTAGAATCGAGTGTAAGGTTAAGAAATACACCATGCCTCGTCTAGAGATACTAAAGCGTTCTTCTAAAAAGAAATTAGAAAGACTAATTGCCAATGCAAAGAAAATGATATATTTTGTCAAGCGAACAAGTTCAATCAAACTCCCTCGTCTAAAAAAATCTTGACCGTAATCGCTAAAATAAAATACGATGTAGTGGAGAATATATAGGACAATCATTGTTGTTGAAAGAATATCTGTCTCTTTAACAAAACTAAGAGAATACCCCAGTAACACTACTATAAAACTCTGGATTACTGCCAGAGATATTTTTATCCCTTTCTCTTCCATAACTACTTCCTTAGTCTATCCCTTATTCTATCCCCTATTTTTTACCGTAAGAACCATACTCACCGTAAGAACCATATTTCTCAGCTGAAGTATTGAATTTATTTAATACAACTCCTAAAAATGGTTTATTCGTTTGTTCCAATTGACCTTTAGCCTTCTGAACATCTTTTCTGTTAGCTTCTCCTGCCGCAGTAACTAAAACAGATGCATCACATTTTTGTGTAATAATAGCTGCGTCGATTACGATACCAATAGGCGCTGTATCAACAATAATATAATCAAAATACTTGCGAAGTGTGTCAATCATAGTGCTAAAATTTTCACTTTGCAATAAAGCAGTTGGGTTGGGTGAGATAGACCCAGCTTGAACCACAAATAGATTCTCAACATTGGTATCACATAAACCATGAGATAGGTCTGTTGTTCCAGATAAAAATTCTGTCAATCCAGTAATTTTTTCACGTGACTTGAAGACACCTGACATGACAGAATTACGAATATCAGCATCTACTAACAGGGTCTTGTAACCTGCACGCGCGAATGCCCAAGCAATATTTGTAGAAGTCGTTGACTTTCCTTCACCCGGTTTTACAGAAGTGATAGAAATTACTTGTAAATTATTTCCACTCAATTGTATATTCGTACGCAAGGCATTATAGTATTCTTCCGCTTTTTTGGCCAGATCTAATTTTTTCTGTGCTATTTCTAATGTCGGCATATCTCTCTCCTATTTCAATTTATCCAGATTTGGAACAACTCCCAACAATGCAATTTGCATAACATCTTCAATATCCTCTGGACGTTTCACTCGTGTATCAACCAGTTCAACGATAAGAACAGCGATAACCATAAATGCTGTTCCTCCAAGTAGCCCGATAATTGTATTTCTACGAATATTTGGAGAAGATGGTGCTGTAGCCGGACGAGCTTCTTCAAGTGTTGTGACATCAGAAACGCGTGTGATACTGATAATCTTTTCAGCTGCTACTTCTCTCAATGAGTTAGCAATACGACTAGCTTCCTCAGGTACTTTATCATTAACGGAAATAGATACGATACGAGTATCGACTGGTACAGTTACCTTGACTTTACTAGCCAAAGCTTTTGGTGATAGATCTAATTTCAAATTAGATGTAACTTTCTCCAAAACATCTTGAGACAAAATAATTTCACGATAGTCTTTAACTAAGTATGATCCAGCTTGCAAGTCTTGGTTTGTCAAACCAGGCTTATCTCCCTGATTACGGTTGACTACATAAATCCGTGTAGTACTAGTGAACTCCGGTTTAACGACAAACGCACTATAGGCAAAAGCTAAGGCTCCAGCTACAATTGCTACCAATGCAATTAGAATTTTTCTTTTCCAAAGAATTTTAAACAGGTGAAATACATCGATTTCCATAGTATTTTGTTCTTTCATATTTTCTCCTAAATTATTTGATCCATTATAATTTTCCTAGGGTTCTCTACAAATAGCTCTTCTGCCTTGTCTATACCATACTTTTTAGAAATAATCTGACGAGCATCCTCCATGTAGGGAGGTCTACTATCTAAGTTATGCATGTCACTTGCAATGACATGAACCAGGTCTCTCTCCAAAAAATATTGGGCTCTCTTTTTCATAAATTTATAGGTTTCACCAAAGAGCTTAGGTTTTAGAACATGAGAACTATTTACTTGCGTATAGCATCCCATATCAATTAGTTCCCTAACACGTTTTTCATTGTTTTCCAACGCATCATAACGTTCAATATGAGCAATCACTGGGGTAATCCCTAACATCAAAATATTGCTTAACCCTTTATGAATATCGCGATAGGGTGTATTCATACTAAATTCAATCAAAGCATAACGACTGTTATTGAGAGTAGGAATGCGCTTGTTTTCTAATTTTTCTAGAACATCCGGAGTATAGTATATCTCTGCTCCGTAAGCAATGACCAAATCATCTGCCACTTCTTTAGCAATCTCACGAACCTTTAAAAAATTCGTCGCTATTTTTTCTTCTGGAGTCTCAAACATCCCTTTTCGACGATGGGAAGTCGAAACAATCATCCGAACTCCTTGATTATATGCTTCTATTAAAAGAGCTTTACTATCTTCTATAGACTTTGGCCCGTCATCTACATCAAAGACAATGTGAGAGTGGATATCAATCATATCATCTTCCCTCCATCACATCTTGTATCGCACTTTTAGCAGTTGCTAAACTACTATCATCGATTTCCATCATATAGAGGTTACTATCTGGCATAGCATAAGAAGGAAGTCCCATTCGACCTGTACCTTTGAGGTCTTGAGAGTTGACTTTATAACTACCACCACTCTCCAATTGAGTATTAATCAAATCTATCATCGTTTCGATAGGAATATTTGTTTGAAGGGAATCTTGCAAACCTTGAATAATATCACTATAATTTTTTAAGGCTTCAGTAGAAGTTAATTTCTGAATAATTGCTACAATAACCTTTTGTTGATTACGACCACGGTCACGATCTCCATCAGCCAACGAATAGCGTTCACGAACAAACCCAAGAGCTTGTTCAGAATCTAAATGGACATTTCCTACTGGGAAGTGGAACTTCCCGTGACGAGATGTAAACTCCTGATCATTGTATACATCTACACCACCTAAAAGGTCAATCAATTTCAAGAACGAAGTGAAGTTTAGACGAACATAGTAATTAATATCAACTCCATAAAGATTTTCCAAAGTATGAATAGAGGAGTCAACTCCATAAATACCTGCATGAGTCAACTTATCTTTTTGATTATTCCCGCCGTCAGCAATCGGAACATAAGAATCTCGAGGGGTTGTTGTCAATAGAATTTTTTTTGAATCTTGATTAACAGTCATCAAAATGTTGACATCTGAACGAGAAACTGAACTAATTGGTCCGTAAGTGTCAATACCACTCACATAGACATTGAAGGATTTGTTCTTAGAAACTTTAGGAGCAGCTACTTCTTTGGTGATATTTTTAGTGTAGATTTTCCTAATTTTTGATGCGTAATCAGGGTATTCAGATTCTATAATATTTTCAAAGACGCTATTTAAGACAATCGCTTTTGCTTCACCTGATACCAAGCTCTTATAAGCTGCAAGGTATGAGGTGCTTTGTTCAACCGTCAATTCTTTGCTCTGACTAGTTTTGATATCAGCTATCAATTTTTGAATATTATCATTATCAGTATCCGTAGGTCCTGTAACACTATCTAATTGCGTGACATTATGAACGTCACTATCTTTCAGAACAACAACACTCATTGAGTATTCTGAGTAATTTGACGTAGAATTGATATGACTAGTAAAGCCGACAAATTGTTGCAGTGCAAAAAAAGAAACTGAACTCATTAAAATAGCTAGTGTTAAAAAGAAAATTGTAAACTTTTCTGCTTTTCTATAAATGATCAAAAGCAGATTCGCTAAAGCGACCAAAATCACTACAGTTGCCGTTATGACATTCAGGTATCTAAACGCCAATATATTATGTCTAAAAATCAAGAACAGCAAAAAACCACCCAATAATACATAAATGGTTAATAAAGCTATATTAATGCTCCGCTTAACTTTACCCGAACGGGCTCTTTTTGAACGTTTATTCATAGTTTTCCCCTATATGTTGATTATCAGAATTATTATATCACAATCATGAAATAATTTCCATTTATTCCTTTTTTTATCAGCGTTTTCAATACATCTTCTAAATGCACTCCGAAGGAATAATTGTTTTTTTATAACCTGTATAGTATCTATCGCTTCCTATTTTGACATTCTCGTTTCATAGACAGAGGAATACGAATCAAAAATATAACAAACAAGGTCCCTTACGGAACCTCGCTCATCTTTATTTTACATGATTTTCTGCTTCTTTTTGAGCTTTTTCGATTGCTTTTTTGCTTTCTTGCTCCCATTTAGTCTTCGCTTCTTCATACTGTTTAGTTGTCACAGTATCTTTTTGCAGTTTCATGTACTTGTAGTTATTGCCATCACCCTTGATGCCGACCAATGAATACCCTCTTGTAAATGGTGTTACTCTGGTCACAGATGCTGTTCCACCACTTGACATAGCTGACATGATTAGAGAATTGTCAATCATCCAAGCCTGTGCTTCAGCATATTTTTCATAGCGTTTAGCTACATCTTTATTTTCACTATCTGCATCTTTGAGCATCTTGGTGTAAGTATCAAGACCCAAGCTAGCAATTTTAGCTTTATCTTCCTGAGCATCTAGACCAAAAATCTTGAGGTAGAATCCATCCTCTGCATTGAAAGGATTGAGATAAGTTGACGGATCCTGATAGTCACCTACCCAGCCATCAAAGTTCAAATCATAGTCTCGATCAGCTGGTGTCGGTGCTAAGAAGGCTACGTTATTAAAATCATCTGTTGAAAGTTGCTGAACATCAATGACAATGTTATCAGCACCTAAAACTGACTCTAGAGTCTGCTTAACAGAGTTCATGCCTGTCACAGCATTTTTACTTGTTTGATCAACAGCCACATCTAAGTGAATAGGGAAAGTCACACCTTGACTGGCCAATTCTTTTTTAGCTTCCGCAAATTTTGCTTGGGCTTTTTCTTTGTTAAAGTAGGCATCCTGAGCATCTGCCAAGTTAATACCTGACCATTCTGTTCCATAGTTTACCAATTTAGAAGCGACTACTTCTCCAAAGGTCTTGTCTCCCACTTGGACAAATGTAGGAGGTACTAGGGTGTTACGAAGGGTCTTACTAGCTGCTTCTTCCCCATTTGACTGAGCAGAATAGGCTGTGCGGTCCAAGGCAAAGTTCACTGCTTGGCGGAAGTTCTTGTTCAAGACAGCTGTCTCAGTTGACTTCTTCTGCTCATCTGTCGTTTTAGACGTATGGTTGTATGCCTTACGGTTGACGTTGAAATTGAAGTACCAAGAAGTCTTATCCTGCAAGCTATAAACGATATTATCCTTGTATTTTTCCTTGGTCTTGGCAAAGTTAGAACTATTTGGATAAACCCCAGCGATAGAATAAGCTCCACTTTCAAAGTTACGGATAGTCAATTCTTGGTCTGAACCATCAAAATATGCCAATTTTACGTGTTCAATCGATACTTTGTCATGATCGTAATAATGCGGATTTTTCACATACTCGATCGATGATTTTGATGTGAAATCTTTTAACAAATAAGGTCCACTGTAAAGAATACTATCTGGAGATAGAGTACCAAAATCTTTCCCTTTTGAATTTAGAAACTCTTCGTTTACTGGGAAAAGAATACTGTTGGTTGTTTTTGAGTTCCAGTAAGGCTCTGGGCGTGCCAAAGTATACTCAACAGTATGGTCGTCAATGGCCTTCACCCCAACCTTAGAAAAGTCAGAATCCGCTCCTGTAATATAATCATTCAAGCCCTTGATCGAGTTTTGAATCAAGTCAATGGCCTGGGATTTATTATCCACTGCATACTTGATACCTGTCACAAAATCTTGTGCCTTGACTGGGGCGTACTCTTCACCGTCAGCCGTGAACCATTTGGCATCTTTTCTCAGTTTGTAGGTATAAGTCAGGCCATCGCTTGAAACAGACCAGTCTTCTGCCAAAGATGGAACTAGGTTTCCGTGGTTGTCATTTTCAAGCAAACCATCAACTAGGTTGGTAATGATGGCTGTATTATCAGCGTAGTAGTCTAACAAGTAGTTAAATGTAGTTGGATTTCCACTAAAGGTTGATGAGTAAGTTTTTGTATCTGAACCTGATTGTCCGCAAGCAGCTAAAAGCAAAGCAGCCGCAAAGGTCAGGCCTGCGCTAAGAACACGCTTTTTTGTATTCATCTTCTTTCTCCTTTATGTTAGTTTTTATAACATAAGTTTATTTTACCAAAATAGTGGGAATTTGTAAAGTTAATTGAATTTTGAGAATGAAAGTTTATAAACTTTAGTCATAAAAAAACAAAGGATTTCTGTCTTTCATACAGTCCTCCCTTGTTTTTATACGATTTCAATTTTAAATTTTTCTGTAAAAAATATTTATAGTAATTCCACACAGAAAGCATCCCATGGAGCCAAGATTTGTTTCCCAACCGCTTCTTGCGCTACAGTGTTTTCAATCAAGACTGATTTAACTTTTCCTTCGACAGCTAGGTTTTGTTCTTCATTGGACAAATTGGCCACAACTAGGAAACGACGGTCGCCATCTTTACGAATATAGGCAAAGACCTTGTCAACTGTATCAAGCAATTCAAAGTCAGCTCGAATCAGCCAGCTGTTCTCCTTACGGATTTGAACCAACTTCTGATAGGTATAGAAAATTGAATCTGGGTTTGCCAGCGCTTCTTGAACGTTGATTTCTTCGTAGTTTGGATTGACTGCCAACCACGGTTGACCTGTTGAGAAACCAGCGTTTTTGCTTTCATCCCATTGCATTGGAGTACGGGCATTGTCACGTCCAATGACACGGATACTGTCCATGATTTCTTCCATCGGAACACCTTTTTCAAGAGCTTCACGCGCATAATTGAGGGACTCAATATCTTCTACTTGATCCAGTGTTTCAAACGGATAGTTGGTCATCCCAATCTCCTCACCTTGGTAGATATAAGGAGTCCCTCTCATGAGATGAAGCAAGATTGCAAAGGCTTTGGCAGATTTTTCACGATATTCTTGGTCATTTCCCCAGATAGAGACGATACGAGGTAGGTCATGATTGTTCCAGAAGAGGGAATTCCAACCATCCTCAACTCCTAATTCTGTCTGCCATTTGTTAAAAATCTCTTTTAACTTCCCTACATTTAACTCTTTTTGGTAGTGCCACTTAGGTTGCCCTTCCTGATACTGAAGACAGATGTGTTCAAACTGGAAGACCATTGACAATTCTTGTCCCTTTGGATCCGAGTAGAGCTTAGCAATCTCTGGCGTTGCACCCCAAGTCTCCCCTACTGTCAAGAGATCTTTGTCGCCAAAGGTTGCCTGATTCATTTCCTTGAGATAGGGGTGGAGCATAGGACCATTATTGACTACTTTCTCATCAGGAATTTTCCCAATCATATCAATGACATCCATACGGAAACCGCCAATGCCTTTATCAATCCAGAAGTTCATCATCTCATAGATTTTCTGGCGCAATTTTTCATTTTCCCAGTTGAGATCCGGCTGTTTCTTGCTGAAAAAGTGGAGATAGTATTGACCTGACTTTTCATCGTATTCCCAGGCAGATCCACTAAAGATAGAATCTAGGTCGTTGGGCTCATCTCGCCAGATATAGTAGTCACGTTCAGGACTATCAGGATTTTCACAGGCCTCGACAAACCAAGCATGTTCATCTGAGGTATGATTGACCACCAAGTCCATGATGATACGAATATCACGCTTCTCAGCTTCTGCAATCAGTTGGTCCATATCCTCCATGGTTCCGAAAATAGCTGCAATCGCTTGATAATCAGCAATATCGTAGCCATTATCATCCATAGGGCTGTCATAAACGGGAGAAAGCCAAATCGCTGTAATTCCTAGCTTGGCTAGATAGTCTAACTTACTGGTAATACCTGGCAAATCGCCAATTCCATCTCCGTTGCTGTCCATAAAACTCTTTGGATAAACTTGATAGACTACGGCATTGTGCCACCATTTTTCTTGCATCTTCTTACCTCATTATTTTAATAATCTATAGTCTATGATAGCGCTTTTCAGAATTTTGTGCAAGCGTTTGCCTAATCTTTTTGATTCCTTTTTTAACTCCATAGTTCCCTAACTTCCAATTTTTTATTATAATAGAGGTCAGAGGTAAAAAAATGAAAAAACAAGCTTTTAGTTCTGAACAATATTTGAATCTACAGCGCGACCACATCTTGGAGCGTATTAACCAATTCGACGGCAAGCTCTACTTGGAGTTTGGTGGTAAAATGTTAGAAGATTTCCACGCTGCTCGTGTCCTTCCTGGTTATGAGCCTGACAACAAAATCAAGCTCTTGCAAGAATTGAAAGAGCAGGTTGAGGTTGTGATTGCTATTAATGCTAGCAATATCGAGCATTCCAAAGCACGTGGTGACTTGGGCATTTCTTATGACCAAGAAGTTCTTCGTTTGATTGATAAATTCAATGAATTGGGAATTTTTGTTGGTTCCGTTGTCATCACACAGTACGCTGGCCAACCAGCCGCAGATGCCTTCCGCAACCAACTTGAAAAAAACGGAATTGATTCTTATCTTCATTATCCAATCAAAGGATATCCAACAGATATGGATCACATCATTTCTCCAGAAGGTATGGGGAAAAACGACTATATCAAAACCAGTCGCAACTTGATTGTCGTAACCGCTCCTGGACCTGGTTCTGGAAAATTGGCAACCTGTATGTCCAATATGTACCACGACCAAATCAATGGTATCAAGTCTGGTTACGCTAAATTTGAAACCTTCCCAGTTTGGAATCTACCCCTTCATCACCCAGTCAACTTGGCCTACGAGGCTGCCACAGCTGACCTTGATGATGTCAACATGATTGACCCCTTCCATCTCCAAACTTACGGAGAAACCACTGTCAACTACAATCGTGATATCGAGATTTTCCCAGTGCTCAAGCGCATGTTGGAACGCATTCTAGGAGAGTCTCCATACGCTTCTCCGACTGATATGGGTGTCAACATGGTTGGTTTCGCTATTACAGATAATGAGGCTGCTATTGAAGCCTCTAAACAAGAAATCATCCGCCGTTACTATCAGACTGTTCTTGATTTCAAAGCAGAGAAAGTTGGTGAAGCAGCTGTCAAGAAAATCGAGTTGCTTATGAACGACCTCGGTATCACACCTGCAGACCGTAAGGTTGCAGTTGTTGCCCGTCAAAAAGCAGAAGAAACTGGCGGACCAGCCCTAGCCCTTGAATTACCAAATGGGGAAATCGTGACTGGTAAAAACTCAGAACTCTTTGGCCCTACAGCAGCTGCTCTTATCAACGCCATCAAGAAATCAGCTGACATCGCTAAAGAAGTAAAACTAATCGAACCTGAAGTTGTTAAGCCAATCCAAGGTCTTAAAATCGATCATCTCGGCAGTCGTAATCCACGCCTGCATTCAAATGAAATTTTGATTGCACTTGCTATCACAGCTACAGAAAATCCTGATGCTGCTCGTGCTATGGAAGAACTTGGCAACCTCAAAGGAAGCGAAGCCCATTCAACCATCATCTTGACTGATGAAGACAAGAATGTCCTTCGTAAACTGGGTATCAACGTAACCTTTGACCCTTACTACCAATACGACCGTTTGTATCGTAAGTAAAGATTTCAACCTCTCCACTCTCGGAGAGGTTTTCTCTCTGTCTCAGGAGCCGGCTTTATGTTATAATGAAAGAAGAAAACTGAAAGGATTTACCATGTCAAAAGAAGTTATTGTTGAAAGTTTTGAACTTGACCACACTATTGTTAAAGCACCTTATGTCCGCTTGATTGGGGAAGAAACTGGACCAAAAGGAGACATCATCTCTAATTATGATATTCGCTTAGTGCAACCAAACGAAGACTCAATCCCTACTGCCGGCCTTCACACCATCGAGCACCTCTTGGCAAAACTCATCCGTACCCGCATTGACGGTATGATTGACTGTTCGCCATTTGGCTGTCGCACAGGCTTCCACATGATTATGTGGGGACGCCATACCAGCGCTGAGATTGCGGCAGTTATCAAGGATTCGCTCAAGGAAATCGCTGAAACTACTACTTGGGAAGATGTTCCAGGGACAACGATCGAATCTTGCGGAAACTACAAGGACCACAGCCTCTTTTCTGCTAAAGAATGGGCGAAACTCATCCTAGAACAAGGAATCTCAGATGATGCCTTTGAACGTCATGTTATTTAAACACAAAAGGAACCAGTTTTTGTCAGCTGGTTCCTTCTTTTTTATTCTCAGAATCTTGAGTTAGGCTTTTTCACGAATAACTAAACCACCATCTTCCATGTCTGCTTCCAAATGTTTGGCATCTAGATGATCCAAGTGGAAGTCTGTTACCTTATCACGAATTTGTTGTTCAACCACGCGACGGAGAGGACGAACACCCATAACTTCGTCATAGCCTTCTTCTGTGATATAGTCTTTAGCCGCTTGACTGACTACCAAATCAATGTCCTTCTTAGCCAAGGTTTGGTTGACTTCAGCCAACATCAAGTCCACAATCTTAGAAAGGTCTTCCTTCGTCAAGTGTGAGAACTCGATAACTGCGTTAAAGCGGTTAAGGAACTCTGGACGGAAGAATGGTTTCAAACGATCCATCAACTCTGGTTTATCTGCATCTTCTGTCAAGTTGGCTTCATAGCCAAATCCAGCATTTGACGTTGCAATAATGACAGTATTCTTGAAGTTCACCGTATTTCCTTGACCATCTGTCAAACGACCGTCATCCAAGACTTGGAGGAGAAGAGTGATCACTTGGGGATCAGCCTTTTCAATTTCGTCCAAGAGAATAATAGAGTAAGGATTGCGACGAACACGTTCTGTCAAGGTATTGCTATTGTCATCATATCCTACATATCCGGCTGTTGTACCGATCAATTTAGAAACGGCTGTTCGGTCACTGTATTCTGACATGTCCAAACGGATGATAGCATCTTTCGTTCCGAACATATCAAGAGCCAATTGTTTAGCCAACTCAGTCTTACCAACACCAGTAGGACCTACAAAGAGGAAGCTACCGATTGGGCGATTTCCTTCATCAAAACCAGCACGGTTACGACGGATAGCTTTTGCTACTGCTTCAACGGCCTTATCTTGACCAATAACTTTCGTCTGCAAACGATGACCCATATCTTTCAAACGTTCGATGTCCGTAGCCCCCATTTGAGATACTGGAATACCCGTCATACGTTCTACAGATTCAGCCACATCGTTGACACTTGCAGTCACTTTCATATCTTCTGTATGGTTTTCGATTTTCTTTTCCAATTCTGCGATGCGTGTTTTATAGTTTAGAGCTGCTTCAAAATCTTCTGCCTCAACTGCTTTTTCTTGCTTGTCTTTTTCCGCCTCAATTTCACGTTCAACAGCATGAACATCTGTTACTGGATGTTGTGCCGCCAAGTGAGCTGCCGTTACGTCCACAAGGTCAATAGCCTTATCTGGCAAGCTACGTTGAGGAATATACTGAACAGAATAATCCACCGCTGCTTTCAAAACTTCGTCTGGCAAGATGACATTGTGGTGTTGTTGATAGAGGTCACGAATTCCTTGAAGAATTTTAAAAGTATCCTCTGCTGAAGGAGCATTGACCTTGACTTCGTTGAAACGACGAGCAAGGGCTGCATTTTTCAAGATAGTATTACGGTATTCATCTTGAGTAGTTGCGCCAATCACTGTCAATTCTCCACGTGAAAGAGCTGGTTTCAAGATATCAGCAAGACCTTTAGACCCTTGACCATCACCTGTGCTACCAGCACCGAGAATTTGATGAATTTCATCAAAGAAGAGAATGATATTTCCCGCTTCTTTTACTTCATTGACTAGGTTTTGAACGTTTTCTTCAAAACTACCACGGTATTGAGTCCCAGCCTCAAGACCTGAGATATCAATGGAAATAATTTCTTTATTCTTAATGGCGGCTGGAACATCACCGTTTACAATAGCTTGTGCCAAACCTTCGACAACGGCTGTCTTACCAACACCTGCGTCTCCAACCAAAACAGGATTGTTCTTAGTACGGCGTGAGAGGATTTCAGATGTCTCTTGAATTTCCTTGTTTCGTCCGATAACAGGATCCAACTTGCCCTCACGCGCTTCTGCTGTCAAATTTCGACCCAGTTTAGCAAGGACACCATCTTGTTTCATACCTGAAACCTGTTGTGGCATTTGGCCATCAACGTCTGCATTTCCTGGCAATTGACCAGTTGCACGATAGTGAGCAAATTCCTCAGGTGTCACTTCACGTCCATTAATCAAGTAACGGCGATTTTCAGAACTGTATCCTCGCATACCACCCATCAATTGGTTAAATAAATCATCCATGTTGTTAAAATTATTAAAGTTGTTGTTCATATTCTTTACCTCATTTTATTATTTATTATTACTGATATTGACTATCTTTGACCTTTATTTTAAAAAATTTAGACTAGCTAAATCGCTACTCTACGTACTATTTCTGGTTTTTCTTTTTCAAGCAGGAGTAGACTATCTTTACTTCTAAAGATTTCTAGATTAAACATAGACCCCACCTCTTTCTATTTTACTTTAAATAAGTGTTCTAGTAAGGTTTTCATTTACCTTACGTTCATAATATACTACATTAGTCAAAAAAGGTCAAGATATTTGACTTTAATTGACCAATAAATTTTACAAAAAGAAGAACTAGCTTTTAACTAGTCCTTCTTTGTATTATTTTATATAATCTTAACTCAATGCATCCAAGGCATCATCCATTGAAAGAACTTCGTGGAATACACGTTGTGTCAATTCAGTTTTTTGCTCTGGAGTGAGGTATTTAGTGTTTACACAGTATCCAGAGATACGTACGATAACGTCTTCACCTGACATGATTTTTTCGTAAACATCGTTCAAGTCCATAACGTTCAAGTTAACGTGTTGTCCACCGTTTTCAAAGTAACCATCAAGGATTGTTACCAAGTTATCAACTTGTTCATCACGAGTCTTACCAAGAGCACGTGGAGAAACCTGAGTAGTCAATGAGATACCATCAGCTGCATAACTAAAGTCAAGGCTAGAAAGTGAATTCAAGTTTTGCAACCATCCACCTTTAGCTTTGTTAGATGGGTTAGCACCTGGTGAGAAGAATTCAAGTTTAGACAAGTTCACAGAACCATCTTCATTGAGGTATACACCTTTGTGGACTGGTGAGTTACCAGTTTGTTTAGAGTAAGCAACATTAGATGTGATTGTCAAAAGTGATACAGTAGCTTCTGCGTCTTTGTAAAGTTTGTGGCTACGTAGACGAGTTGTGTAAGCTTCGATCAACCATTCTGCCAATTCGTTTGAACGTGGGTCATCTTCACCCCAACGTGG
The DNA here is from genome assembly GCF_027497975.1 of Streptococcus sp. SM5. Taxonomy (NCBI): domain Bacteria; kingdom Bacillati; phylum Bacillota; class Bacilli; order Lactobacillales; family Streptococcaceae; genus Streptococcus; species Streptococcus sp. SM5. The sequence continues at coordinate 40,930 of NZ_JAJNSC010000022.1, forward strand.
ATATTCACCGATTGTTTCGTAATCGTAGATGTAGCCATTTTCGTCACGGATTGGTTTAACTGTAGCGTATTTGATAGCTGACAATGTGTCAACAGTGTTGGCAAATCCACAGATACCGAATCCCATGTTGGCACGTTGTTTAGTTGGCAAGAATGCCATTTGAACAGCTTCATAGTTGTACTTATCAGTCATGTAGTGAATGATGTTCAAAGCATCTACGTAAGTATCAGTCAACCAGTCAAGAGATTTTTCAAAGTTAGCTTTAACTGATTCGAATTCAAGAACTTCGTCACGGATTGGTTCGATGTCAAATACTTTGTAGTCTTTGTGAACATCGTCGTAACCACCGTTCAAACCAGTAAGAAGGGCTTTCAATACGTTTACACGAGCACCGAAGTACTGGATGTTGTGGCGTTGTTCTTCATTTTCTGGGTCAAGCGGAGACACACAGCATGAGATACAGCTCATTTCACCATATCCGTCTTTAGCCATTGTTGTTACACCTTCGTATTGGATAGAAGAGTGTTTGTGGCTCATGTGCATACAGTAGCGACGGAAGTTGTATGGCAATTTATCAGTCCAAAGAACTGTCAAGTTTGGTTCTGGAGAGTTACCGATGTTGTCAAGAGTGTTCAAGAAACGGTAGTCCATCTTAGTAACACGGTGACGACCGTCGTTACCCATACCAGCCATAGAAGTTGTGATGAAAGTTGGGTCACCTGAGTACAATTGGTCATAAGCTTTTGTACGAGCAAATTTAACTGTACGAAGTTTCATAACAAAATCATCAACGAATTCTTGGATTTCTGATTCAGTAAATGTACCACGAGCAAGGTCACGTTCTGCAAAGATGTCCAATACGATTGGCACACGACCTAGAGATGTAGCAGCACCGTTGATAACACGGCAGACAGACATGAAGGCGATGTTAACCCATTGGATAGCTTCTTTAACGTTCATCGCTGGTTTGCGAACGTCAACTCCGTAAAGGTCACCCAAGCGAACAACTTGTTGCAATGCTTGGTATTGAAGATTGATTTCTTCACGAAGACGGATTGTTTCTTCATCGATTTCTTCGATTGCATTCCAGTCGTTTACTTTTTCTTGCATCAAGTAGTCTGCACCGTAAAGAGCAAGACGTGCGTAAACACCGATGATACGTCCGCGTGAGTATGCATCTGGAAGACCAGTTACAGTGTGAGCGTGACGAGCGCGACGAATGTTTGAAGTGTAAGCACGGAAAATACCGTCGTTAACTGTTGTTACGTATTTAGTGAAGATTTCGTGAACAGCTGGGTCTGGTTCGTATCCATTTTCCTTCAAAGTAGTTTCAGCCATACGGATACCACCTTTTGGCATGAAGTTCAATTTGAAGAGTTCGTCATTTTGGATACCGAAGATAACTTCGTTTTCTTTATCGATAAATCCTGCTGGGATATCAGCGATAGATGTTGGACGAGTGTCCATTGGGAAACGAGTTTCTTCGTAGTGAGCCTTAGTTTCTTCTACAATTTTTTTGATGTGAAGTGAACGTTCTGTTGGTCCTGCAAGGAAGCTTTCGTCTCCATCGTAAGGTGTGTAGTTAGCTTGTACGAAGCGTGATACACTTGCTTTTTCTTTCCAATCTACGCCTTTGAAGCCTTCCCAAGCTTTGTCAAAAATATCTTGTGCTTCAACAACTGTCTTAACAACCATGTTAATGTCCTCTTTTTTCTTTCTAGTAACAGTCATCTGTTACATTCATGAGACAAGTATACCATACAGTAACCGATTTCAACAAGCGAAAAATCCCTGTTTTTACACTTTCTTTTCTAAAACAGTCTATATTTCATCCCAAACTGTATTATATTTTTGAAAAAAATAAAGCCTTTTTTCTTTTTTTCAGAAAAAAGGGTATAATAAAAGAAAATAAGCAGTAATACTCAATGAAAATCAAAAAGCAAACTAGGAAGCTAGCCACAGACAGTACTTGAGTACGGCAAGGCGAAGCTGACGTGGTTTGAATTTGATTTTCGAAGAGTATAAAAAGGTGCTAGGCATGTTGATTTTCCCTTTATTAAATGATTTATCAAGAAAGATCATCCATATTGACATGGATGCCTTTTTTGCTGCGGTGGAAATCAGAGATAATCCTAAACTCAGAGGAAAACCTGTCATTATCGGCAGTGACCCTCGGCAAACAGGTGGGCGTGGTGTCGTGTCCACTTGTAGCTATGAGGCGCGCGCTTTTGGTGTCCATTCAGCCATGAGTTCCAAGGAAGCCTATGAGCGTTGCCCCCAGGCCGTCTTTATCTCAGGGAATTATGAAAAATACAAGTCTGTGGGATTCCAGATTCGAACTATCTTTAAGCGCTATACAGATTTGATTGAACCTATGAGTATTGACGAAGCCTATTTGGATGTAACAGAAAATAAACTCGGTATCAAGTCAGCGGTCAAAATTGCTCGCCTCATTCAAGAGGATATCTGGCAGGAACTTCATCTAACTGCTTCTGCCGGTGTTTCCTACAATAAATTCTTAGCTAAAATGGCCAGTGATTATCAAAAACCACATGGTTTGACAGTGATTCTACCTGACCAAGCTGAGGATTTTCTCAAACAAATGGATATTTCCAAGTTTCATGGAGTGGGAAAAAAGACAGTAGAACGTCTTCATCAAATGGGAGTTTTTACTGGCGCTGACCTACTTGAAGTCCCTGAGGTAACCCTAATAGACCGCTTTGGCAGACTGGGCTATGACCTTTATCGAAAGGCTCGAGGTATCCACAATTCCCCAGTTAAATCCAATCGCATCCGTAAATCAATTGGGAAGGAGAAAACCTATGGAAAGATTCTCCGTGTCGAGGAGGACATCAAAAAAGAGCTGACTCTCCTATCAGAAAGGGTCGCTCTCAATCTCAATCAGCAAGAAAAAGCTGGAAAAATTGTCATTTTGAAAATCCGCTACGAAGACTTTTCAACTCTTACTAAACGAAAAAGTCTGGCCCAAAAAACACAGGATGCTAGTCAGATAAGCCAAATTGCCCTGCAACTCTATGAAGAGTTAAGCGAGAAAGAAAGAGGTGTCCGCCTGCTGGGGATTACCCTGACTGGATTTTAATACTCTTCGAAAATCTCTTCAAACCACGTCAGCTCTATCTGCAACCTCAAAACAGTGTTTTGAGCAACCTGCGGCTAGCTTCCTAGTTTGCTCTTTGATTTTCATTGAGTATAAAACCTTGAAGAGCTGCCCCTTCAAGGTTTTTCTTATACAAATAAACGAACAAAGCTATAAAGTAGCAAGACACTACCAAGCACGATACGGTATTTACCGAAAAGGGTAAAGTCGTGTTTTTTCACATAACTTGTCAAGAAACGAATAGCGATCATGCTGACCGCAAAGGCGACTCCCATCGCAACCAAGAGCAAGAACAATTGTCCAAAGCTCAAGAGCTGTCCTGCTTTCACAAATTTGAAAATCTTTAATGCGCTAGCTCCAAACATAACTGGAATTCCAAGATAGAAGGTAAATTCTGTCACAACAGAACGACTAGTTCCATTCAACAAACCACCGACAATCGTTGCTCCTGAACGGCTAGTCCCTGGTAAAAGAGCAAGAACTTGGAAGAGTCCGATATAGAAGGCTGTCGTATAAGGAAGCTTGTCCAACTCTGTTACACTTGGTTCAATAGCACGAGCTTTATTTCGCTTTTCCAAATAGATAAAGGCAATCCCATAAATAATCAACATGAGAGCAACTGAAACCATATTATGGAAGTGAGTATCAAACCAATCATCAAATTTAAAGACGGCAAGCAAAGGTAAAGTGGCAACCAAGACCTTCAACCACAGTCTCCAAGTCTTACGAACTTCCTGCTTATCCTTAGTCGGTTTGAAAGGATTGAGCTTGTTAAAGTAAATCACCATAACCGCTAAAATCGCACCAAGCTGAATCACGACATTAAACATGGACATAAAAGATTCATTCTGATTTTGGTATTGGATAAACTCCTCTGCTAAAATCAAGTGACCTGTACTGGAAATCGGCAACCATTCCGTAATTCCTTCAACAATACCGAAGAAGATAGATTTTAAAATTTCAATAAGATACATAGATTACTCCTTTTTCTATCTTCCATTATAGCATATTTTTTCAGTCTGTGACATCTCTCTTTAAAAGGCACCGATACTGCCCCCGCCGCCACCTCCGGAGAAGCCACCACCAGAACTTCCATTTCCAGAAGATACGGAATAGGTACTTGCTGTGTTTGCGACATTGGCATAATGGCTCATTTGTGCTGTTGAATGATAAAACATATTGTGCCAGCCATAAGCTACATAGAGATTGATATCTGGATTTTCCACTTGAATCTGATGAACCTTCATCAAATGACTGACCTTGTCTGCATAGCCAAATAAAGTCGCATAAACCAAGAGGCGATTCCAGACCACAATACTTTCCAATTCAGCCTGATCCAATCGTGCAATCTCACGCAACATATTTTCAAAACTGGTCCAGAGATAGTATACTTCTGCTCCTGCTTCATTTAGGACACCATCACGATTATCTAATCGAAGCTTCCAATAATAGAAAACAGCCAAAACCAAACCTAGAAAACCAAGTATTGGCAAGAGGAGGTAAAGATAGCCATAAACATCCAAACTGTACAAGAACAAACCAAATCCGATAAATAGGGGCAAGATAGTCAAGACCCCCATACCCACTTGCAAGGCCTTTTCCCCACCAGTTAAAGGACGGTAGTAATCCGGAAGCCCCCAGAAGGTAACTCTATTTCTCACTCCTTCTTGCATCTCTTTCAATACTTCTTCAAAAGAAGATTTGAGCTGACGCCCCTTTGCTTGAATCCGTTTTTCATCAGAAACTTTTGCTCTACGATAAAGACTATCAGATACCTTGTAATCCGCAAACAAATTGGAAAGAGTTTCTTCTTTTTTGCCTGAAAAAGCCAGATTTAGACAGTCTTTCTCAAAACTTGACAAACCATCTTCTTTTACTAGCTTCAAACCAACTGCATCTCCTTCTGAAATGATAGAAACATTCCCACGGTCTATCACATCTAGCAAGGTAGCTTGAATAAGTTGGTCAAAGGTAAATTTACCTGCTCCTTTTGTTAGAGGACTCACTTCTTCCAAGGAGGTCGAGTAGACTGCTTCTGATAAAACCATAGGCTCTAATTCCATTGGTGGTTCATAGATACGATGATTTTTGGCATATTTGACGGAAGGAGTGGTCTTTCTTCTATAGATGAAATAGAAGCAAATACTCAATAACAAGGAGATAGAAAGTATCGAAGGGAAGACCCAAGTAACGAGTTGTTTACTTTGCTCTTTTTCTTTAAAAATCGAGTCTTCTATCTTATTAAACTCTTCTAAACGATTTCCTTTCAATCCCTGATCCCTAGCGCTAGCAAAATCAGTTCGAGGCCAGTAGGCATGCAATTCAACTCCCCGCTTAGGCGGAAGATTGTCTAAACGGATAGTATAATCAAGGTTACTCTTTTCAACCGTTCCCTCTCTAAAAAGTTTCCCTGTATGGAAAAAGAGTTTTTCAGCCCCCTTGTCTCCCCTTACATGAAATTCAAACTTTCCAATAGCTCCTGAACTATCTGTCAGAGGTTGCCAATTTAATTCAGCGATGTCATCATAAAGGAAAAGTAAATTCTTTAAGTTCCAAACGAGGTCAACTTCAACTGTGTCGCCTTCTTGACCTGAATTGTAGACTTTCACAGTATAACCATTCGCCTCTTCTGTCACTTCGCTAGTAACGTCTGTCAGTTCAGCACCGTTTTTCGAGGCCTGAACCTTTGGTTGAGGATCTATCTCAAATCCGCTAGGCATCTTGCCAGCACGTCCAAGTCCCACGATTTGCCCCTTAAAGTCCTCCTCAAACTGGTAAACTATCTTCTGTCTAAATTCTGCCGTATTGTCTGCATGAATATACAAATCTCCTTGATAAGAGTTTATCTTAAAATCAATGGCAAAAACCGAGAGTGGAAACATACAAAACAAACAAAATAACAGCAAGAAAAAAGTTTTTTTCATCAACTAAGTCCCCTTTTTTATCTTTGCTATCATTATATCATTTTTTCATAAGTAAGGGCTTACCTATGTTGAAAAATAGAGTTTTTTTCGATAAAATAGGAGGCAGTTATTTTTTAATAGATTAGAAATAGGAGAAATCATGAGAAAAATATACTTATCTATTTTCACAAGTCTCTTGCTGATGCTGGGACTTGTCAATGTTGCCCAAGCCGATGAATATTTACGCATCGGGATGGAAGCAGCATATGCTCCCTTTAACTGGACTCAGGATGATGATAGCAATGGGGCTGTCAAAATCGATGGGACTAACCAGTATGCTAACGGATACGATGTTCAAATCGCCAAGAAAATCGCTAAGGACTTAGGTAAAGAACCTTTGGTTGTTAAAACAAAGTGGGAAGGTCTAGTTCCTGCCCTTACTTCTGGTAAGATTGACATGATTATCGCAGGTATGAGTCCTACTGCCGAACGCAAACAAGAAATTGCATTTTCAAGCAGTTACTACACTAGCGAACCAGTTTTGCTTGTCAAAAAAGATTCTGCCTACGCAAGTGCTAAATCTTTGGATGACTTTAACGGTGCGAAAATCACTTCTCAACAAGGTGTCTACCTCTACGACTTGATTGCACAAATCCCGGGCGCTAAAAAAGAAACAGCCATGGGAGACTTCGCTCAAATGCGCCAAGCTCTTGAGGCTGGTGTCATCGATGCTTATGTTTCTGAACGCCCAGAAGCTCTGACTGCCGAAGCTGCTAACTCTAAGTTTAAAATGGTTCAAGTAGAACCAGGTTTCAAAACGGGGGAAGAAGATACAGCTATCGCCATTGGACTTCGTAAAGATGACAACCGTATTAGCCAAATCAATGCCAGCATTGAAACCATTTCAAAAGACGATCAAGTTGCCTTGATGGATCGTATGATCAAGGAACAACCTGCCGAAGCTACAACAACTGAAGAGACTAGCAGTAGTTTCTTTAGCCAAGTCGCTAAAATTCTTTCTGAAAACTGGCAACAACTTTTGCGTGGTGCTGGTGTCACTCTTTTAATCTCTATCGTCGGAACCATCACAGGTCTCATTATCGGCCTTGCCATTGGTGTCTTCCGTACTGCTCCTCTATCTGAGAATAAAGCCATTTATGGTCTACAAAAACTAGTCGGCTGGATCCTCAATGTCTACATTGAAATTTTCCGTGGTACACCTATGATTGTTCAATCGATGGTTATCTACTATGGAACTGCCCAAGCTTTCGGTATCAACCTTGACCGTACACTGGCTGCTATCTTCATCGTTTCGATCAACACCGGTGCCTACATGACTGAAATTGTTCGTGGTGGTATCCTAGCAGTTGACAAGGGACAATTTGAAGCCGCGACTGCTCTTGGTATGACCCATAACCAAACCATGCGTAAGATTGTCCTCCCTCAGGTAGTTCGTAACATCCTACCAGCAACTGGTAATGAATTTGTCATCAATATCAAAGATACATCTGTATTGAACGTTATCTCGGTTGTCGAACTTTACTTCTCAGGAAATACCGTAGCAACACAAACCTATCAATACTTCCAGACATTTACAATCATCGCCGTGATTTACTTTGTCCTCACCTTCACCGTAACACGTATCCTACGATTCATCGAACGCCGCATGGACATGGATACCTATACTACAGGTGCTAACCAAATGCAAACGGAGGATTTGAAATAATGACACAAGCAATCCTTGAAATTAAACACCTCAAAAAATCCTATGGACAAAACGAAGTGCTAAAAGACATTTCTCTAACTGTTCACAAGGGTGAAGTTATCTCTATCATCGGAAGCTCTGGAAGCGGAAAATCAACCTTCCTACGCTCCATTAACCTACTTGAAACTCCAACTGATGGACAAATCCTTTATCATGGACAAAACGTTCTCGAAAAAGGCTATGACCTCACACAATACCGTGAAAAGTTGGGAATGGTTTTCCAATCCTTTAACCTCTTTGAAAATCTTAACGTACTTGAAAACACAATTGTCGCTCAGACAACTGTCCTTAAACGCGAACGTACAGAAGCTGAAAAGATTGCCAAAGAAAACCTAGAAAAGGTCGGCATGGGAGAACGCTACTGGCAAGCCAAACCAAAACAACTCTCAGGTGGTCAAAAACAACGTGTAGCCATCGCTCGTGCCCTTTCAATGAATCCGGACGCCATTCTCTTTGATGAACCAACATCAGCTCTCGATCCAGAAATGGTTGGAGAAGTCCTCAAAATCATGCAAGATCTGGCTCAGGAAGGCTTGACTATGATTGTCGTAACCCACGAAATGGAATTCGCCCGTGACGTCTCTCACCGTGTTATCTTTATGGATAAGGGTGTGATTGCTGAAGAAGGCAAACCAGAAGACCTCTTCACCAATCCTAAAGAAGACCGTACAAAAGAATTCCTTCAACGCTATCTCAAATAAAAAGAAAAGGCTGCATCAACCGTGCAGTCTTTTTACTAGCCAAAAAATGAAAAGGCAGACCCTATTCAAGAATCCACCATTATCCAAAGATTAATCTTCAAATTTTTCATGATTTTTATCATAGAAATCAATTAAACCTAGAGCCGTTTCAAACGAAATATTTTTAACTTTTGCACGCCCCTGAGCTAGAGCAATGATAGACATTTCACGCGCATTCGTTTCTTTAGAGATACGGTAGCCTGTGATTTTCTTATCACGAACCCAGCCAACAACTGATTCTACTTTTTCAAAGTTTGACTTAGCCATGTCTTTCTCCTATTTTCTTATTTACGATATCTAATTGTATACGCTTTTATGCTTTTTGTCAATAAAAAAACATATATTCAATAAAATAAACGCCCTTATTTTTACTTACTATCTTATTAAAGCTGATAATATGTAGGTTTTTCATTGTCGAAAACAATTTTTATAGTTCTTTAAAATAACTGTATTATTAAATCTTATTTATGTAATAATATTCGTATTTGACAGATGCTGATTCTCGATAATCTAGACATATTCTAATCTTATTTCATATTATTTATTCCACTGTAAAACAAAAAAATTTGACAAAATAATCTTCTGCTCTAAACCATTTCTAACGAGTATTTTTCTCCTTTTAGACTTTTTCATGTCTGCACCAGCATTCAATCATTTGGTCAACTGTACCAGTTATTTACTTTATCAAGTTTACTTTTTATTTCTCCTACCCATTAAAATACAAATAGCTAGGAAACCGTAGTATTCTATGCTTCATTTTTTTACTGTTTTCATCTTACGAATATTCCATCACTCTTCTCAGTAATCTCAGTATAATAAGGCATCTCATTAGTATTGATTATTTTTTCTAATCCCTATTATATTTAGCTAAATTTCAGATTAGCTATATATAAAATAGTAGATTTCAAAAAACTCCTAACATATAACAAGTAATTTTACTCCCTTACTATAAACTGAATCAAAAAAACATAGGTACTATAATGAGTTATGATAGAAATAGCGTAATCGATTTCCTAAGTCCATAGGAATCGCCCCCTTTCTTCATCTTCATTATAGCACCTATACATCAATTGTGCAAATAATATGATATTTTTTTATTAGTCCTCAGACAAGCATATTATAGAGCGTTTCGTTACCATTTAAGTTAATATAAGCTGGATCAAAACCTTCCATTCGACGAATCAAGCCTGCATAATCATGCTTATCTGCCAAGGCAATCCCAATCAATACTGGGCCTGTCCCCTTGCTAGCTCGTTTGATATACTCAAAACGTGTGATATCATCATTTGGCCCCAAGATATCATTTACAAACTCACGCAAAGCCCCCGGACGCTGTGGAAAATTAACCACAAAGTAATGCTTGATCCCATCATAAATCAAGGCACGCTCTTCCATTTCCGGCATACGGTTGATATCATTATTTCCTCCAGAAATGATACAACAAATGGTTTTCCCCTTGATATATTCAGCCAACACCTCTAGAGAGGCGATACTAGCAGCTCCAGCAGGTTCTGCGACAATCCCTTGCTTAGAGTAGAGGTCAATCAAGGTTTCAGAAATCAATCCCTCATCGACACCTACTAAGGTTTGAACATGTTGACGAGTTGCTTCATAGGTCAACTGACCTACCTTTTGCACAGCAATCCCATCCGCAAATTTGTCAATTTCTTTGAGTTTAACAGGTCCACCAGCTTCAAAAGCAGCCTTCATGGAACGTGCTCCATTAGCCTCTACCCCAATGACTTCAATTTCTGGACTTGTTTCCTTGATATAGGTAGAAACCCCAGCAATGAGACCACCGCCGCCAACAGGGACCAAAACAGCATCAAAATCAATCGATTCTTTTCGAGCCTCTTCTAAAATCTCATAAGCAACTGTCCCTTGACCTGCCTGAACATGGGCATCATCAAAAGGATCAATAAAAGTACGATTTTCAGAAACTGTAAATTCTTGAGCTGCTTTGGCTGAGGCATCAAAAGTATCTCCAACTAATTTAATAGTCACGAAGTCCCCACCAAAAAAGCGAACTTGTCCAATTTTTTGTTGCGGAGTTGTAATTGGCATAAAAATAGTAGCAGGAATTTTCATCTCATTACAAGTATAGGCAACTCCCTGCGCATGATTCCCCGCAGAAGCACAGACTACCCCACGCTCACGCTCTTCCTTGCTGAGCTGCGAAATGGCATAATAGGCACCACGGATCTTAAAAGAACGAACACGTTGAGCATTTTCCTTTTTCAAATAAATCTTAGCACCATACTTCTCCGATAAATAATGGTCATAATCCAGTGGTGTATTAACGACCACACCATTCAAGACCTTATGAGCCTTGATTATATCTTTTGAACTTAACATCATTTTCTCCTAGACTATTTCATACTTATCTCAATCCATCCTTTTAAAAAGAGATGAATTGATTATAAAAGCGAGTTAGTCCCCCAACTCGCCTTCACCTTAATTTCTATCAATTAGTTATAGATTTTAAATGCATCATCGTCATTTTTACCAACGAATGGCATTGCTTTACGCAATTCTGCACCAACTTTTTCAATTTCAAGGTTAGCTGCTTGTTCACGGTAAGCAGTCAATTTTGGACGTCCAGCTTTATAGTCATTTACAAAGTCATTTGCAAATTTACCATTTTGGATGTCTGCCAAAACAGCTTTCATGTTTTCTTTAACTTGCTCAGTAATTACACGTGGACCTGATACATAGTCACCGTACTCAGCAGTGTTTGAAATTGATTGACGCATTTTCTTGAATCCACCTTCGTAGATCAAGTCGACGATCAATTTCATTTCGTGAAGAACTTCAAAGTAAGCCAATTCTGGAGCGTAACCTGCTTCTGTCAAGACTTCGAAACCTGCTTCGATAAGGGCAGTCAAACCACCACAAAGTACAGCTTGTTCACCAAACAAATCTTCTTCAGTTTCTTCTTTGTAAGTTGTTTCAAGAAGACCTACACGAGCTGCTCCAACACCTTTACACCAGTCCATAGCAATGTTTTTAGCATTTCCTGTTGCATCTTGATATACTGCGTAAAGAGCTGGAACACCAAATCCTTCTTCATAAGTACGACGTACCAAGTGTCCTGGTCCTTTAGGAGCACACATAAAGACATCTACATCCGCAGGAACTTTGATAAACTCAAAGTGGATATTGAAACCATGAGCAAATCCAACTGCATTTCCAGCTTCCAAGTTTGGAGCGATTTCTGCTTCGTACAATTCTTGTTGGATTTCGTCTGGTGCCAAAATCATGATAACGTCAGCCAATTTAGTTGCTTCTGCTACTGTGTAAGTGTCAAATCCATCTTCTTTTGCTTTGTCAAAAGATTTACCTGGACGTACACCGATGATGACATCACGACCTGAGTCACGCAAGTTTTGAGCATGCGCATGTCCTTGCGAACCATAACCAATAACGGCGATTTTTTTACCGTCAAGTGCTGCTACTTTAACATCTTTTTCATATTCCATTTGAACTGCCATAGTTTTTCTCTCTTTTCTATTATTTATTGCCTTTTAGGCTGGTTTAACAAATTTAAAATATTTTTATACTCAATGAAAATCAAAGAGCAAATTAGGAAGCTAGCTACAGGCTGTACTTGAGTACGGCAAGGCAAAGCTGACGTGATTTGAAGAGATTTTCGAAGATTATTAATCGCGGGTAAATCCAGTGGCACCCGTTCGAGCAATATTGCGAATACCGTATGGTCGAATGACTCGCAACAGTGCTTCGCTCTTTTCTGCATTTCCTGTCATTTGAATAGTAATCGAGCTTGGCGCTACATCTACCACCGTTGCACGGAAAGGTTGAATAATCGCTAAAATCTCAGCGCGCTTCTCGGCTGGTGCTGACATCTTAACCAAAATTACCTCGCGCTCCAAATGAGGCTTGTCTGTAATATCTCGAATGCGAATCACATCAATCTGACGATTAAGTTGCTTAATGATTTGCTCCACTTCATCATGTGAAGCTACATCAATAATAATGGTGATACGCGATACATTCGGATCTTCTGTTGCTCCAACAGAGATGCTTTCGATATTAACCTGACGACGAGATAGAACGCCAGTAAAACGATTGAGGACTCCTGAACGATTCTGTAGTTTTGCTGTTAACATTCTACGCATGGAACTTCACCCCCAACATCTCATGATTACTCTTACCAGCTGGTACCATTGGTAGCACCTGTTCCTTACGAGAAATATCTACCTCGATTAGCATAGGAACATCCTCAGTGATGACTTCAAGGTCTTGGGCCAAGGTCTCAGGATTGTCAAACTTATAGTTTTTAATTCCATAAGCTTGTGCCATCAATTGAAAATCAGGAAGAGTATCAAAGACCGACTCAGATGTTCTACCTTCATAGAAGGATTCCTGCCACTGGCGAACCATTCCAAGCGAGTGGTTGTTCAGCATAACCACCTTGATTGGCACCTTGTAAATGTTCAAAATAGCCAATTCCTGGTTAGTCATTTGGAAACCGCCATCCCCAACAAACAAGACTACTTCCTTATCTGGATTAGCAATTTTAGCTCCGATTGCTGCTGGAATTCCAAATCCCATCGTTCCCAAACCACCTGAAGTCACTAACTGACGTTCATTTTGGTAGGGATAATACTGAGCTGTCCACATTTGGTGTTGACCAACGTCTGTTACCACAATAGCATCTCCGTTAGTTAATTCACCAATTCGTTCAATAACAGCTTGCGGTTGAACTACACGCTCTTTCTTATCGTAAGAACGAACGCGGTTCTTGTCTTTAGTGACTTTCTCAATCCATTTCTCAGTATTGTTATGAACTGTCGGTTCAGCCAGCAACATTTGCAAAGCTTTCTTAGCATCTCCAACTACAGGAATATCTGCACTGATAATCTTGCCAATCTCGGCTGGGTCAATATCAATATGAGCAACCTTAGCATTCTTAGCGAAGGTCTTAGGATTCCCCGTCAAGCGGTCATCGAAACGACAACCAATACTAATCATAAAGTCCGCTTCCGTCATGGCAATATTAGCTGCAAATGACCCGTGCATGCCTCCCATTCCAAGGAAGAGTGGATGACTCGTTGCAATCGTTCCTTGTCCCAAAAGACTGGTTACCACCGGGATTTGATAGCGTTCTGCAAATTCATTTAATTCTGCAGCTGCTTCAGCATAACTAATCCCCCCACCAGCTAACAAGACTGGTTTTTTAGCCTTGGACAATTGCTTCAAAATTTTCTTGATTTGCATATCATTCGGCTCAAGAGTCGGTTGATAGCTTGGTAGGTTCACTTCTGGTGAATAAATGAAGTCTGTTTCTAAAGCAGATACGTCTTTAGGTAGGTCAATGACGACTGGCCCTGGACGGCCTGTAGTTGCGATATGAACAGCTTCCGTAATAATACGAGGGATATCAGCTGTCTCACGAACTTGGTAATTGTACTTAGTGATTGGCATGGTAATTCCCACGATGTCTGCCTCCTGAAAAGCATCTTTCCCAATCCCTGCTCGCGCAACCTGACCTGTAAAGACCAAAAGGGGAACGCTATCGCTCATGGCATCCGCAATCCCTGTAATGGCATTTGTTGCTCCTGGTCCGCTAGTGACGACGGCAACACCCAACTTTCCAGTTGATTTGGCATAACCTTCAGCTTCATGCAAACAACCTTGCTCATGGCGCCCTAGAATGTGGCGAATGCCTTTAAAATTATATATCGCATCATAAAAAGGCAAGACCGCACCACCAGGATAACCAAAGATGGTATCAATTCCTAAATCACGAAGTGTTTCCAAAACTAGGTCCGACCCCGTCTTAGGAGATTCTAAACTGATTTTCTCCATTGTTCCCCTTTCTCTTCTCTTAAAAATAACTTGTTACTATCATACCATTTTTTCAAAATTTTTCAAGAGAAAAGAAGAAATTTTCTGAATTTTCTATTTTAACGTTTATTTATGAATATTATTCTATTTTTTATAAGTTTTAAAATATAATTCACATTCTTTAGCAATTTATTTGCATTTATATTGTAAATTTCTTTAACTCATTTTTATATGAAATTTTTTTGAGCGCACTGCACGTTTGCAGAGTTAATGAAATTTATAATAACTATACAAAAAGGAAGCCACTAAGTGACTTCCTTCTAGAGTGAGGACTGATTAGTCTTCACCTTTGTTTTTCTTAATGATTTCTTCTTGTACTGACTTAGGTACATCTTCGTAGTGGTCAAATACCATCATGAATGTACCACGTCCTTGAGATGCAGAACGAAGAACTGTTGCGTAACCGAACATTTCAGCAAGTGGAACGTAAGCACGAACGATTTGGCTGTTACCGTGTGCTTCCATACCATCTACACGTCCACGACGAGCAGTTACGTGACCCA
>NZ_JAJNSC010000023.1:0-55501 GCF_027497975.1 Streptococcus sp. SM5
TGCCCTGCACATTGGTTCGTCTTGTTCAGTTTTCAAAGGTCTTTGTCACTTGCTTCTCTCAAGTGACAACTATATTAGTATATCACAGCCGCTTTCGCTTGTCAACACTTTTTTGAAACTTTTTTAACTTTTTTCATCAAGTGCTTCAACCACAATATACCATAGTCCGTACGGGATTCGAACCCGTGTTACCGCCGTGAAAAGGCGGTGTCTTAACCCCTTGACCAACGGACCTGAGTTATTTTCAACTCTTACTATTATACTGGCTTTTCAAACTTTGTCAACACTTTTTTAAAACTTTTTTCATTTTTTTACATAGCTTCTTACCGAGTACGGATATCAAACTCCTTAAACACAATACGTAAGTCTCTTAGGACTCTTTGACGACCTTGGAAGCGTTCATTTCTTAAGACGAGTTCTAACTCTTCTTGTTTCTCTTTGCTTTGTTTGTTTCTATAATTTTTTAGTGTTTCATGAAAGAGATAATAATCATCTAGCCACAGACCGCCCTCACTGATACGATGACTGATCTCACCCACTTCTTCATAGGGTTCTTTATCATATCTTCGTTTTTGACTTTCCTGCTTACGGATATAGTCTAGGATCCGATTCCGAAACTTTGTCTTAAAATATTTCCTTAAACGAGGAATATCTTCTGCCAGCTCTTCTTCTCTACTGATCAGTTCATGTAAGCAAATCATTCCCTCTTGGTCCCAATCCGATAACTCCCATAAATGCAAGTAATATTCTTTTCTACTCTTATATACAATTCCCTGGACTTCTTTATACAATTCTTTAAACATAACGTCCCCCTTTCTAGATACAGTTTAACAGATTCAGAAACACTTTTGTCCCATTTCCCCCATTCTGTTCCCTACACCGTCTAAACTGCACAAAAAAGAGAGGACATGCCTCTCTTTGGGTTATAATTCTGCAATTTGGTTTAGGTTTACTTCTGCAACTGTGTCATTACCAAACATAGAGATAATCATCTTCACTTTATTGTTATCAATCTCTGTAATTTTACCAGTATAATCTGCAAAAGCACCATCAATGATACGTACAGTTTGACCAACTTCAACATCGATATCAAACTCTTGTACAGTTTGTCCCATTGATACTAAGATATCACGGATTTCTTGTTCTAATAAAGGTGTTGGTTTTGATCTATTTCCGTGTGATCCAACAAATCCTGTAACGTTAGGAGTATTACGAACGACAAACCATGCTTCATCTGTCATAACCATTTCTACAAGTACATACCCTGGAAAGCGATTCTCTTCTACTTCTTTTCTCTTTCCATTTTTTTCGACATGCACTGTTTGTGTTGGTATCTCAACACGTAGAATATTGTCCAACATATTATATGTTTGGGCACGCTGCAATAGATTTTCTTTTACTTTATTTTCATAACCAGAATAAGTTTGAAGCACAAACCATCCTTTATCAAAACTATCCATGATATTTCCTTTCATAATAGAAGATCTCTAGTGTAAATAACTCCACTAGCCTTCTAAAAAATGTTAATAAATCGAATCAAACCTGAAACAATCAACTGGTCAAAAATATAAATAATCACAACAAAGAAAGCAGTGTATTCCATGATAGAACGAAAATCTCTCCAGCTTTCCTTGCGAGTTGGCCATGTTGTGTCTTTAAGAAGTCTAAAAATATCTCCAATAAAACGCATCGCTCTCTCCTATCTCGTTTCTCTGTGTGTAGTGTACTTACCACAATGTTTACAAAATTTATTTACTTCTAGTCGTGTTGGCTTGGGGTTTCCGCTGATCTTGATTGAATAGTTTCTCGAACCACAAACCGCACAAGCTAGGCTTGCTTTTTTTAGTGCCATAACGCCTCCATCTTATCTATTATAACAAGAAAGCCAGGCTTTGACAAGCATCTTAACGAAATAGATTGACTACCGAATCCCATATCGTTTGAGCTTTTTCCTTAATTTTAGCATCCGAGATGGCACGGCTAGCCTCATCTACCAGATTTTGTGCACGACTTCTAATATCAGAAAGGCTATTATCCGCCTGATTTTCTTCATTACTCTGTACTTGATTTCTTGTATTGGCTGGTGCAATTCCATTTTGCTTATAAGCATTTTCAACTGTAAAGGTACTTCCTGGCGTATAAGGTAAAATGGTATTTGCAATGTTTCTAAAGACATGGGCTGCACCGTTTGAAGTAGATCCTGCTAGATAGTGGCTCTCATCAGTGGTAGGGAAACCAAGCCAGTGACTAATCACTACATCCGGAGTATAACCAATCACCCACTGGTCACTTGTGTATTCCGGATTAAAAACAGCTTCAGTTGTACCAGTTTTTCCTGCCATGACATAATCTGCAGGAGATGAACTAATACCTGTTCCGTTTGTAAATGTTCCCAACATCATACTGGTCATCTTGTCAGCTACAGACTTATCAATCACCCGTTTTTGTGAATTTTTATGGCTCGCAATAACCTGACCACTAGCATTTTCAATTCTACTAATAAAATGAGCTTCCGGCATTAATCCTTCATTTGCAAAGGCAGCATATGCTTGAGCCATTTGAAGAGGGTTGGTTTCAACACCGCTTCCCAAGGCGACACCAAGAACACGATCGACTTTTTCCATGTTGAGTCCGAATTTCTCGCCCGCCTCAAAAGCCTTATCAACGCCCAAATCATTAACAGTGGCAACAGCAGGTAGATTAAGCGATTCTGCCAGGGCTTGATACATAGGAACTTCTGGACTCGTTTTGATCCCTGCATAGTTATCAACCTTATAGCTGTCATACTGCATGGTATGGTTATCCAACTGCTTATTCAAAGCCCAGCCAGCTTCAACTGCAGGCGTATAAACAACTAAAGGCTTAATTGTAGAACCAGGGCTACGTTTTGATTGAGTTGCATAGTTGAAATTCCGGAATCCAGTTTTATCATTGCCAGCAACCTGACCGACAACTCCACGAACTCCACCTGTTTTCGGTTCGAGAGCTACACTTCCTGATTGAGCAAATGTTCCATCCTCTGCCCTCGGAAATAGCGATGTATTTTCATAGACAACCTGCATATTTGCTTGATAGTTTTGGTCCAGCTCTGTATAAATACGGTAGCCATTATTGACAATTTCTTCCTCTGTTAGATTATACTTGGAAACGGCTTCGTTAACCACCGCATCAAAGTAAGAAGGATAGCGGTAATCTGAGATTTTTCCTTCATATTTATCGTGCAATTGCGAAGTCATATCAACTTCTGCAGCTTCGGTTTCTTGATTTTTATCAATGTAACCCGCTGCAAGCATATTTTGCAAGACAGTATCACGACGATTGGTAGAATCTTCTACAGATTTCAAGGGGTTATACAGTTCCGGTCCTTTGAGCATCCCTGCCAGAGTCGCAGCTTGATCCAGACTCACTTCTGATGCAGAAACTCCAAAGTATTTCTTACTGGCATCTTCTACACCCCACACACCATTTCCAAAATAAGCGTTGTTAAGGTACATGGTTAGAATTTGATCCTTACTATATTTTTTTGTTAATTCTAAGGCAAGGAAAAATTCTTTCGCTTTTCTCTCAACAGTTTGATCCTGTGACAAATAGGCATTCTTAGCCAGCTGTTGGGTAATAGTAGAGCCACCACCTGAACGTCCAGCAGTGACAATAGCCAAGAAGAAACGACCATAGTTAATCCCGTCATTTTTATAGAAAGAACGGTCTTCTGTCGCAATAACAGCATTCTGCAAGTTTTTACTGATGTCAGTCAATTCAACGTAGGTTCCTTTTTGGCCAGACAAGGCACCAGCCTCCTTTTCTTCACGGTCAAAAATGAGAGTTCGAGTTTTCAAGGCATTTTGCAAATCATTGACATTGGTTGACTTGGCTACAGCAAACAAATAGGTTCCAACTAGCAAGCTTGCACTCAAACCTAGTATAAGGACAATCTTTGTTAGATGATAGCGACGCCAGAATTTTCGAATTGGACCTACTTGGGCTAATTTTTTTCGATCACTACGAGAGCGACGTAAGCTAGTAGAATCAGAGTCCTCTAGTTCACTTGTTTCTTTTTTAAAAAGAGAAAGAAATTTCTCGAATAATTTATCTAATTTCATGCGTTTATTTTATCATCTTCATCATAGGAAGACAAGAATTTAGCTATTTCCTATCAAAATAGGTCTTTTTTTGTTACAATATCTGTATGAAATTCACATTTACATTACCAGACTCTCTACCTCAAATGACGGTAAAGCAATTACTTGAGGAACAACTCCTCATCCCTAGAAAAATCCGTCATTTTTTGAGAATCAAGAAACACATTTTGATTAATCAGCGAGAAGTCCACTGGAACGAAATCGTAAATCCTGGAGATATTTGCCAGTTAACGTTTGACAAGGAAGATTATCCCGAAAAAGAAATTCCTTGGGGCAATCCTAACCTCGTTCAGAAAGTTTATCAAGATCAACACTTGATTATTGTAAACAAACCCGAGGGGATGAAAACGCATGGTAATCAGCCAAACGAAATCGCCCTTCTTAACCATGTCAGTGCCTATGTTGGCCAAACCTGCTATGTCGTTCATCGTCTGGACATGGAAACCAGTGGCTTGGTTCTCTTTGCCAAAAATCCTTTTATCCTGCCCATTCTCAATCGCTTACTGGAGAAAAAAGAGATTTCTAGGGAATATTGGGCACAGGTCGACGGACATATCAACAGCAAAGAACTTGTTTTCAAAGACAAAATTGGACGTGATCGCCATGATCGCAGAAAGCGAATAGTTGATACAAAAAATGGACAATATGCTGAAACACATGTAAGCAGATTAAAGCAATTTCCAAACAAAACTTCCTTGGTTCGTTGCAAACTAAAGACAGGGCGAACACATCAAATTCGTGTGCACCTTTCGCATCATAATTTCCCTATTTTAGGTGACCCTCTCTATAATAGCAAATCAAAGACGAGTCGGCTTATGCTCCACGCCTTTCGACTGTCCTTTACCCATCCGCTTACATTAGAGAAATTAAGCTTCACTGCCCTTTCAGATACTTTTGAAAAAGAATTAAAAAAGAATGGATGATTCCGTCATCCATTTTTCCATATAAGAAAAGCAAGACCAAGAGGCCTTGCTTTTTATCGACTCATGAATTATTTAGCGATTTTTGCGAAGTATTCAAGAGTACGAACAAGTTGTGCAGTGTATGACATTTCGTTGTCGTACCATGATACAACTTTAACCAATTGTTTACCGTCAACGTCAAGAACTTTAGTTTGAGTTGCGTCAAACAATGAACCGTAAGACATACCTAGGATATCTGAAGATACGATTGGATCTTCAGTGTATCCGTATGATTCGTTTGAAGCTGCTTTCATAGCTGCGTTCACTTCGTCAACAGTAACGTTCTTTTCAAGAACTGCTACCAACTCAGTTACAGAACCTGCTGGAACAGGAACACGTTGAGCAGCTCCGTCCAATTTACCGTTCAATTCTGGGATTACAAGACCGATAGCTTTTGCAGCACCAGTTGAGTTAGGAACGATGTTTACAGCACCAGCGCGAGCACGGCGAAGGTCACCACCACGGTGTGGTCCGTCAAGAATCATTTGGTCACCAGTGTAAGCGTGGATAGTAGTCATCAATCCTTCTACAACACCAAAGTTGTCTTGAAGAGCTTTAGCCATTGGAGCCAAGCAGTTTGTAGTACATGAAGCACCTGAGATAACTGTTTCAGTACCGTCAAGAACGTCGTGGTTAGTGTTGAATACAACTGTTTTAACGTCGTTTCCACCAGGAGCAGTGATAACAACTTTTTTAGCTCCACCAGCGTGCAAGTGTTTTTCAGCAGCTGCTTTCTTAGCAAAGAAACCAGTAGCTTCAAGAACGATTTCTACACCGTCGTTAGCCCAGTCGATTTGTTCTGGATCACGTTCAGCAGAAACTTTGATGAATTTACCGTTAACTTCAAATCCACCTTCTTTAACTTCAACAGTACCATCGAAACGACCTTGAGTTGTGTCGTATTTCAACAAGTGTGCAAGCATAACTGGATCTGTAAGGTCGTTGATACGAGTAACTTCAACACCTTCTACGTTTTGGATACGACGGAAAGCAAGACGACCGATACGTCCGAAACCGTTAATACCAACTTTAACTACCATTAGTGATTTCCTCCTTATGAAAATCATGAAATTTTTATTGTGAAAAGAGTAACTTGAATCACTACAAATCACCTTTCAACAAACCTATTATATAACTATTTAAGTTTAATTGCAAGTACGGGCGTTGTTTTTTGTCTACACATCACTTATTTTTCTTTCCCCTTTGAAAGCCTATACTGCTGTCTTTCTTTGTCTACCTAGTCATTTACCGGTTTCCTTTTAAAAAGAAAAGTGAAAATAGAAAAGCTAAAAATTATTTTCAATCTTCCAATTTTACAAAAAAGAGACAGGAAATTCCTGCCTCTAGGCTGATAACGATTATTTACGGCGTCCTGGTCTTTCTTTGTAGCCATAGTAAGAATCTTCGATGATTTCTTGCATATGGTCAACCATTGGAAGACGTGGGTTGGCAGGTGAACATTGGTCTTCATAAGCAAGGAAGGCCAATTCACGAGAATGTTCTTTCCATTCTTTTTCATCGATTCCTTGTGCTTTGAAGTTCATTTGGATACCTACGCGCTCACCAAGTTCGTAAACAGCTTTTGCGTAAGATTCAACCCCTTCCTCTGGTGTAGAAGCTGGAAGCCCAAGCATACGAGCAATATCTTGGTATTTTTCATCTGCACGGTAGTAGTTGTACTTAGGCCATGTTGCTGTCTTAGCTGGACGTGTACCGTTGTAGCGGATGACATATGGAAGCAAGATAGCATTAGTACGTCCGTGGATTGTGTGGAATTGCGCACCAATCTTATGGGCCATTGAGTGAGAAATACCTAGGAAGGCATTGGCAAAGGCCATACCAGCGATTGTTGAAGCGTTATGCATTTTCTCACGTGAGTGGAAGTCTGCATTCTTAACTGAGCTTTCAAGGTTTTCGAATACAAGTTTGATGGCTTGAAGTGCAAGACCATCAGTGTAGTCGCTAGCCATTTGTGATACGTAAGCTTCAGTCGCGTGAGTCAATACGTCCATACCAGTGTCCGCAGCAACAAATCCAGGAACTGTCAATACCAAAGCAGGGTCTACGATTGCCACAGTTGGTGTCAATGAGTAGTCAGCGATTGGGTATTTACGGTTGTTTGCTTTATCAGAGATAACGGCAAATGGTGTTACTTCAGATCCTGTACCAGATGTAGTTGGAATCGCGATGAATTTAGTCTTCTTACCAAGCAATGGGAATTTGAAGGCACGTTTACGGATATCCATGAATTTTTGAACAAGGTCACGGAAGTCCACTTCTGGTTGTTCGTAGAAGAGCCACATTACTTTAGCGGCATCCATTGGAGATCCACCACCGAGAGCGATGATTGTATCTGGTTTGAAGGCACGCATAATCTCAGTACCACGTTCAACCGTAGTGATATCTGGGTCTGGTTCTACATCAGCAAAGATTTGGTAAACCACCTTATTGCGACGAAGGTCAAGTTGTTCGATGATACGATCAAGGAAACCAAGCTCTACCATGGCATGGTCAGTAACGATCATGACACGTTCAACGTCACGACATTTTTGAAGGTATTGAATTGAATCACGTTCAAAGTATGTTTTTGAAGGAAGTTTCATCCATTGCATGTTATTTCTCCGTCTTCCGACTTTTTTGATATTCAAAAGGTTAATGGCACTAACGTTATCACCAACTGAGTTGCGTCCGTAAGAACCACATCCGAGTGTCAATGATGGTAAGAAGGCATTGTAAACGTCCCCGATACCACCGAAAGTAGAAGGTGAGTTACAGATAACACGAATAGCTTTAACAGCTTTACCAAATTCTTTAGTCAATTCTTCATCAGCTGTATGGATGGCTGCTGAGTGTCCAAGACCGTTAAATTCAACCATTTGACGAGCTTTGGCAATACCATCTTCACGGCTTTCAGATTTCAAAACTGCGATAACTGGTGACAATTTTTCACGAGTCAATGGCTCATTTTCACCAACTTCTTTACATTCTGCAGCCAAAATGTTTGTTCCTTCTGGAACTGTAAATCCTGCTTGTTCTGCAATCCAAGTTGCTGGTTTACCAACGATATCAGCGTTCAATTTCGCACCAGCACAGTTTTTGCTGTTTGCTTTCACACCAAAGCAGAATTCTTCAAGAAGTGCTTTTTCTTTTTTGTTTACAAAGTAAGTGTGATAAGATTTGAACTCTGCTACAAATTCATCGTAAATTTCTTTATCAATGATAACCGCTTGTTCAGATGCACAGACCATACCGTTATCAAATGATTTAGACATAACGATATCGTGTGCTGCTTGACGGATGTTTGCTGATTTTTCAACATAAGCTGGAACGTTTCCGGCACCTACCCCAAGAGCTGGTTTACCACATGAGTATGCGGCTTTAACCATGGCATTACCACCTGTTGCAAGGATTGTCGCAACACCTTCGTGGTTCATAAGGGCACTAGTTGCTTCCATAGATGGTTCAGTGATCCACTGTACGCAGTTTTCAGGAGCTCCTGCTTTAATCGCAGCATCACGAACGATTTGAGCTGCGTGAGCTGATGATTCTTGAGCTGATGGGTGGAAGGCAAAAACGATTGGATTACGTGTCTTCAATGAAATCAATGATTTGAAGATTGCTGTTGATGTTGGGTTTGTTGTTGGAGTGATACCACAGACAACACCAACTGGTTCAGCAATAAGAGTCAAACCTGTTACATCGTCTTCTTCGATAACGCCAACTGTCTTAGTGTGGCGCATGTTGTTTACTACGTGTTCACAAGCAAACAAGTTCTTAGTTGCTTTATCTTCAAATACACCACGTCCTGTTTCTTCAAAGGCATGTAAAGCCAATTCTCCGTGGGCATCCAAAGCTGCCACTGACGCTTTAGCTACGATGTAGTCGACCTGTTCTTGGTCGAGTTTACGCATTTCCTCAAGAGCAACTAAAGCTTTTTGCACCAAGCCATCGACATGCTTTTCAGCAGCGAGTTTCTTTTCTTCTGGTGTCACAGTTTTTTTATCAGCCATATTTTCCTCCATAGCTTTCAAGGATTGATATCCTTTGTTAATTTTTTCACAAGTTTATTATAACGCATTATTTCAACTTTGTAAACAGTTTCATAAACATTTCACAAAGAATTTTTTATTGTTTGTGAATTTTTTATCATTTTCTTTACTTATCAAGTTTTTTTGTTAGAGTTTGTGAAATCAATTTCAAATATTTTTTATTTCACAAGCTTGATTGGAAGAGGAGCTTGGAAAGAGATAGATTTTCTAGTAAGCGCTTACTTTTAGATGCTAACAATACCTCCTTTGATAAGGAGGCTTTATTTTTGTTGAAAAACGCCTTGTTTAAAAGTCCCTTCATAAACGACTCCTTGTTCTGTTGTTAGCTTTCCTTTTCCTTCAGCCTGACCATTTATAAAATCACCTTCGTAGGTCCAGCCTTCTTTAGATTGAAAGGTACCTTTTCCGTTGAAGGCTCCATTGTTGAAGCCACCTGTATATTGATCTCCATTTTGGAAGGTGATGGTACCTTGTCCATTCATTTTACCACGGACAAGACTGCCATCGTAAACAATCGTTCCATTATCAAGCTTTAGAACACCTTTTCCGGGAATATTTAGAAAAAAAACGAGTACGGCACAGAAAACAATCATAACTACTGCCAAAAGCTCTAAACGTGGACGAGTCAGATAGACACGATACTTTTCGTAAACATTCTTAAGATTTTCCACCTTCACTCTCCTTTTCTAAACGTTCTAACCAAGCTTGACAACCTTCTTGAACACGCTGATAGGTTTCCTCAAAATCTCCTGTATACCAAGGATCTGGAACACTTTCAGATGCGAATGAGTAAATCTTATCTTGACAATCTACTGGACACATCTGACGTAAGTCAGAAACATTTGAAGCATCCATGCCGATAATATAATCAAAGACTTCAAAATCTTCCTTACTAATCTGAAGCGATGTTTTGGCTTTGTCGTAAGGAATCTCATACTGTTGAAAAATCCCTTGAGTTCCCTTATGAATCGGATTGCCATGTTCCCAAGAGGAAGTCGCTCGACTTTGGATTTCGTAGTTATCTGTCATTGATTTCATAACAAACTCGGCCATAGGACTGCGGCAAATATTCCCTAGACAGACAAAGACTAGTTTTTTCATCCCATTTCCTTTCTTTTATAGAAAAACGGGAGTTCGTGATCCCGTCTTATTTTTCAATTGCGCCTTCTAGTGAAGCAGTTTCTTTCAGCGGTAATACGGTCTTGATAGCAGCTAGTTCAAAAGTCAAGTAAACTCCATCTACATCAAGAACAATCGTTCTCTTCTCAGTATCTACTTCATCGACTGTTCCGTAAAGTCCACCGATTGTAATCACTTCATAACCTTTTTGTAGTTTATTTAAGCTTTCCATACGTTTTTGTGCTTGTTTCTTTTGAGAGCGTTGCATAAAGAACATCAAGCCCAACATCGCTACAAGCATAATTAAAAATGTATAATTTGGATTCATTTTCTTCTCCTTTGTCTTTTACATAGGACTACTATATCAAATTTCAGCTACTTTTACAAGATTGTACCTTGCTTTTCTAGTAAGAAAAAACCAGAGCTCGCGCTCTGATTCTTATGATTATTTCAAGTCTTGAACGACTTTTACAAGATTTTCTACAGTAAAGCCATATTCTGCCAATACTTTTGGTGCCGGGGCAGAGGCTCCGAAGGTATCAATACCTAGAACGGCACCATCGAGACCAACATATTTGTACCAGTTTTGAGTTGCACCCATTTCGACTGCAACACGTCGGCGAACTGCATTTGGGAGAATTTCTTCCTTGTAAGCTGCATCTTGTTTATCAAAGACATCTGTAGATGGCATGCTGACTACGCGGACTTTTGCGCCTTGACTAGCCAATTCTTTGGCAGCTGAGACAGCAAGATTGACCTCTGAACCTGTCGCAATCAAGATCGTATCAAAGTCTGCTGCATTTTCATAGACAACATAGGCACCTTTTGCAACCTTGCCAAAGTCTGTTCCCTCTTCGACAGTCAAGTTTTGACGTGTCAAGACAAGGGCAGTTGGTGTTTTCTCACTTGTCACTGCAAGGTACCAAGCTGCTTGAGTTTCACGCGCATCTGCTGGGCGGAAAACATTTAGATTTGGCATAGCACGAAGACCTGCTAAGTGCTCAACTGGTTCATGCGTTGGACCATCTTCCCCGACTGCAATAGAATCGTGGGTAAAGACATAAGTCACAGGAAGCCCTTGCAAGGCTGACAAGCGGACAGCTGCCTTCACATAATCAGAGAAGACGAAGAAGGTTCCACCGTATACACGAAGTCCACCGTGAAGAGCCATCCCGTTCAAGATCGTTCCCATTGCAAATTCACGAACACCAAACTGAATGTTACGGTTCAAGCGATTGGCATCGTCTTGAAGTCCATCAGTCTTGATATAAGTCATGTTTGAGTGAGCAAGGTCAGCTGATCCACCTAGGAAGGTTGGCAATTTAGCAGCTACAACGTTCAAGGCATCCTGGCTTGAATTACGAGTTGCTTGAGAGAAGCCATTTTCTAAGGCTGGGAAGTCTGCTGGAGTCACTTCAACTGGATCACGCCCATCGATGATGGCTTCGACTTCTGCAGCCAGTTCTGGATGAGCCTCTTTATAGTCAGCAACTAATTTAGTCCAAGCTTGATAAGCTGATGCGCCACGATCTGCAACATTTTCTTTGAAATCAGCATAAACTTGTTCTGGAATTTCAAATGGTTCGTAGTCCCAACCAAGGGCTTGACGAGTTGCTACAGTTTCATCTGCTCCAAGAGGAGCACCGTGTACGGCATTAGTTCCCTGTTTATTTGGAGAACCGTATCCAATAACAGTCTTCACTTCAATCAAAGATGGTTTACCTGAAGCTTTTGCTGTTTCGATAGCTGCATGGATTGCTTCCAAGTCTGTTCCATCTTCAACCAAGGCAGTATGCCAACCGTAGGCATTGTAACGGTCACGAACACTTTCTGTAAAGGAATCTTTTGTCTCACCATCCAAGTTGATGTCATTTGAATCATAAAGAACAACCAACTTGTCTAGTTTTTGCAAACCTGCGTATGAAGCTGCCTCGCTTGAGACACCTTCCATCAAGTCTCCATCTCCACAGATAACGTAAGTATAGTGGTCAAAGATATTGTAGCCTTCACGGTTATACTTAGCTGCCAAGAAACGTTCTGCCTGGGCAAAACCAGTGGCAGTTGAAATACCTTGCCCTAGAGGACCTGTTGTAGCATCAATCCCTGCTGTATGACCAAATTCTGGGTGACCTGGTGTTTTTGAACCCCACTGACGGAAGCTCTTAATCTCATCCATGCTGACATCTTCAAAACCAGAAAGGTGAAGAAGGGCATAAAGAAGCATTGAACCATGACCTGCTGAAAGAATAAAGCGGTCGCGGTTGATCCAGTTTGGTTTAGCTGGATTGATACGAAGTTGTTTTGTAAAGAGGCTGTAAGCCATCGGAGCCGCTCCCATAACCACACCTGGGTGACCTGAGTTGGCTTTATTAATGGCGTCAATACCTAGGAAACGAATTGCATTAACAGATAGATTTGACATAGAATTTCCTTTCTATTTGAGGTGATTATTGTATCACACATTCTATTTTACTATTATATGAAAAAATACATAGAATAGCAATTAAACAATTCGACGCGATATAAGTCTCCTATTTTCTACTCTCTTGTCGCCTGATAATAGGGAAGTAAGCGTTCGTAAGCTTCTTCTAATTTTTCTAAAATCACTTCTAATGATTGATTTTCAATAAAAGAAACATCTGCTTTAACTAAAACTTTTCGGACTTCCTGATTGCATAGTTTATTTCTTAAAATTTGACGGTTCTCCTCACTAGCCTCCCACCTTTGACTTTGACCATCACAGTAGGATAGATAATAAGTTCCTGCTACCACCGGAACTTCTAATACCTTGGCTTGCTTGCCTAGAGTTTGCTCATCTTTCTTGCGTTCGATGAAACTGACTTCTAGTGAGACTCCAAAATCAGAAGGATTCCCGTACAAACGTAAGGCTAGCATAGGCTCTGTCACTTTCCCCTCACGCTGTATATAAGCCCAGAAGTGTGGTCGCAAGCGCTGCGCTTGGTTCATCCACTGGCTAGTCTGTTGGAGTTGCCATTCCGGATGACTTGCTTGAAAGGTTTTGGCCAGTTCTGTGAAAGCCTTTCGAGCCTCTTGACCTTTATGGCGTAATTCCAGCATCTTCTCTCGTTCTTCCCCAGCTTTATCTGGATTACGATACTGCAAACCTGCAAAGTCTAGATAGTCTCTTATCTTATTCAACATCCGTTTAACCTCCTCTAGTTAGCAAAAAATCAGGATAAACCTGATTTTACTTATTCTGTATCTACAACGACATAGCGATTTGGCTCATCACCTTCAGAGTAACTAGTCACGCCATCCATACGTGAAATAATACGGTGGATAATCTTGCGTTCACTATTTGACATCGGATCTGTTTGATGACTACGTCCTTCTTCTAAAACACGAGTCGCCAATTTTTGAGCATAGGTCTGCAAGACTTCTGCACGGTGTTCAACATAATCATTGACATTAATAGTAATGTAGAAGGTTCTTGAATAGCGGTTATAAAGATAATTTTGAGCCAATAGTTGCAAGGCCTTCAAAACTTTACCATGGTAACCGATAATACGACCTGGCTCATTGGTATCAATTTGTAGATTGATGCTACGACGGTTATAATCATTTGAAATCGTCGCCTCAACGTCCATATCATCAATAATCGTTTGAACATAAGTCGTTACTTCCGTAGCTACTTGTTCAATATCAAAGCTTGGTTCCACCTTTAAGCCCAAATCTTCTAATTCTTGACTTTCAGTTTGTTCAGCTTGATTCTCGACAATAGGAGTTTCTACTTCTTCTCCGAAACCAGCTTCTTCAAGCTGTAATTCATTTAAAATCTCAATATGCCCAGTTTCTTCTAAAATGGTGTTAGCATGTTTTTCATTTTTCAAGATTTCAGCCTTGACTTCATCAGAAACCCCTTGGCCTTCTTCTTCAATCTTTTTAATTGCTTCTACAACATGTCCCAAATCAACGGTTGCTTCACTGACTGTTTTGACCGGTTCATTTTGTTCATTAATTTCTTTGGGAACACCCTTGACAGCCTGCTGATTAGCTTTAATGACCGTTGTTTCACTAATAGCCTCAATATCAACTTGAGCTGGTTTTTTACCAAACAAACCAAGAAATCCATTTTTTTCACGAGAAATGACTTTGATATGAGCCTTCAGTCTTGGGATATCTAATTCTTTCAATCCTTTCTGGATTGCTTCTTCAACAGTTGAACCTGTAAATACTACCATTACCAGATTCCTCCTTATTATTTCGTTTTCTGAGCCTTTTTCTTGGCTTTTCTTTTTCTATTTTCCAAATCTTTCTGTGCCTGTACTACAGCCTCGCGCTCTGCGATAATCTTGAATGGATTATTCAAGAAATAGGTTTGCAAGACTTGATAAGCATTGGACACTGCCCAGTAGAGAGCGACTCCGCTCGGAGCATAAACCCCAAAGACAAAGATTAAGACTGGAATCCCGTACATCATCGCAGTCGTAGCCCCATTTCGCTCAGACAAGGCTTTATTAGATAACCAAGTACTTAAAAAAGTGAATACAGCTGCTAAAATCGGAAGCACAAGTGTTGTATCCACACCACCAAGGTTAATCCATAAGAAATGACCTGTCTTCAAAAAGTCAACCCTTGATAGGGCTTGGAACAAGGCCAAGATGAGCGGCATCTGAATCAAAATCGGCCAAAGAGAATCTGATTGTCTGACACCCATTTCTTTAAAGACTTTACGCATTTCCTGTTCTAGCTTGGTTCTGCTTTCCATATCTCGACCAGGATACTGTTCTCGCAGCGCCTTAATGCGTGGTTGAGCTTCCTGCATTTTTCTGGATGCCACCATTTGCACTTGAAAGACTGGCAAGAGCACTGTACGAATCAAGATTGTAAAGAGAATAATCCCCACTCCGATACTGATATCAAACGATAAAAAGCGAATGATTTCCGCAAAGAAGTAAACAAATTTACTCCAAAAATCAGTCGAATCTGCTGTAATATCACTAGTTGTCCCATTTGTCGCACAGGCTGTCATGATAAATAGAGATAAACCTAGCAAACTAGTCAACTGTAGTTTCTTTTTCACTCCCATTTCCTTCCTGGTAAATCTTTGATAATTTTAATACGTGGAGTAGATTTTTCTCCATCTCTGCGTATTCCAAGGTTTCGACCCCTTTTCGAGCAATGACAACAAAGTCGACATCTTCTACCAGACTCCCTTTTGCATTCTGGATAATATGTCGGATTCGTCGCTTAATCTGATTTCTAGTGACGGCATTCCCCAGCTTTTTGCTAACTGATAGACCTACTCGAAAATGGTTTTTCTGGTTTTCTAGTTGGTAGACAACAAATTTGCGATTGGCAAAGCTTGTCCCCTTCTTGAAAATCGCCTTAAAATCTTTCTCTCTTTTTACACGAAAGTTTTTCTTCAAAACTCAACTCCATCTATTAAATTACTACTATTATACCATATTTTTCAAAAAAGCCAATCATAGCAAGGTTTTGGACAATCTCATCAGAAAAAGAAGCTGGAAAAATCACTTTTCCAACTCCTTGTACGGAATATTTTTTCTGATTTTAGTTATTTTTTCAAGCGTTCAACATCACGAGCAATGACTAATTCTTCATCTGTTGGAATAACCAAAACACGAATTTTCGCTGCCTCTGTTGAGATGTCTCCTGTCACACCGAAGACGTTCTTTTCATCATCAACATCACAACCAAACCAAGAAATTCCTGAGATAACATCCTTACGTACAGCAGCTGCATTTTCTCCGATACC
Organism: Streptococcus sp. SM5; assembly: GCF_027497975.1. Lineage (NCBI taxonomy): Bacteria > Bacillati > Bacillota > Bacilli > Lactobacillales > Streptococcaceae > Streptococcus > Streptococcus sp. SM5. The sequence goes on from NZ_JAJNSC010000023.1 coordinate 16,010, forward strand.
TGCTGTGAAGATAATGGCATCTGCTCCATTTAGGACTGCAAGGTATTGACCGATATGTTTTTGAATGCGATCAACATACATTTCATAGGCCAAAGTGGCATCGTGGTCCCCTTCTTCCATAGCAGCAATTACATCACGCATATCACTAGATTTACCTGAAACACCCATAAGCCCTGATTCACGATTAAGGACGCGGCTAATGTCTTCAGGTGTGTTAAAGTCCTCTGTATATTGCATTAAGTAAGGAATGATAGCTGGGTCAACATCCCCTGTACGAGTTCCCATCATCACACCACCAAGTGGAGTGAAGCCCATTGAAGTATCGACAGATTGGCCACCTTTAACAGCTGTAATAGATGCACCATTACCGATGTGGCAAGTAATCAATTTCAAGTCTTCTAATGGACGTCCCAAGAGTTTTGCAGCTTCTCCTGCTACAAACTGGTGGCTTGTACCGTGGGCACCGTATTTACGAACCTTGTTTTCTGTGTAATATTTTGTTGGTAGAGGGTAGCGATAAGCTTTCTCTGGCATACTTGTGTGGAATGAAGTATCAAAAACAACTACACTGGTAATGTCTGGCAACAATTCCTTGAAGGCACGAACACCTGCTGCATTGGCTGGATTGTGGAGAGGAGCCAACAAGCTCAACTCTTCAACTTTTTCTAATACATCACCTTCAACAACTGTTGATTCTTTGAAATATTCTCCACCTGCCACAACACGATGTCCAACACCTGTAATCTCATCATAAGCCTTGATAATATCGAAACGAATCAAGTCATCCAATAAAATTTTAACGGCTTGTGTATGGTTTTCGATATCCAAAATTTGTTGTTCAGAACGGCCGTCAAATTTTACAGTTGAAATTGAATCTTTCAAACCGATACGTTCAATCAAACCTTTCGCCAATACTTTTTCTTCTGGCATTAAATATAATTGCCATTTTAAACTTGAACTTCCTGCATTGATTGCAATTGTTTTTGTCATAACATGATACCCCTTTTAAGCGTTTTCATCTATTATAACAAAATCTATTTTATATTTCAGTACCTTGAGTCCATTTTTGAAAATTTTCTTTAAATTTCATTAAAACACTTGCATCTTGCAAGCTAGCAAGTGGATAAACAAAAGGCTCTACTGCTATTTCACTTTTCTTCTGTAGGATAAAAATAGTCTTAGATTGTTTAGCACTAGCAAAGAGATTTTCAGGCAGACTAATCATGGCAACCAGACTGGCCTCTTCTTTCAACCAGCCTTTCAACAAATCACTTTGAGGACTGGTCAACAGATCACTCGGAGCTAGAAAAATAGCATATCCATCTGACTTGAGATACTTAAGTCCTTGTTCCATGAGCAAGTGATGGGCGTAAGTATGTTCTTGACTAGAAGCAACTTGATGGCGCGACGCAACGGCATCATCAGGATAATATCCGACAGGTAAGTCGCTGATGACCACGTCACTTTCTTTGAGCATTTGTGGACGAACGGCATCTCCTTGGACAAAACCAGCCTGCAAACCAATTACATCTGCCATGCTAGCTGCCAAATCAATCAGCAAATCATCCACTTCCATTCCCAAGTAATCCACCTTTTTATCAAGCGAGGTCAAGAAAGTAGCGCCTAGAATTCCCATCCCAGAACCCATTTCGAGGATAGTAATTTCCTCCTCTTTAAACAACTCTTCCACAATAAACACCAAAAGTAAAGCAATGGCATCTGGTGTAAACTGGTGATTGGCCTGTAGGGGCTCTGTCTGCCCAGCCTTCATCAAGAGAAACTGGTAGGTCTTGAGCCATTCTTCTTTGCGAAGCGCTAAGCGTTTAAGGGCCTGATTGTTTTCCTTGACCTGGTTTAGCTCCGTCTCACCATCCAGATAAATGCTGTTTTGCTCCACCAGGGCGTCATAAAAGTTGGTCGCCAAATCACTTTGAATGACTTGGACATTCTCTAGTAAATAGGTATAAGCTTGTTCAATTTTTTCAAAATCCATATTCCTATCTTATCAAATTTCCCTTCTTTTTTCCATCCTTATAGAAAAATCACTCCCTGACTAGGCGAGTGATTTTTGGGCTACTGTTAAAAAGAGTTCTGAGTAATTTCCTTGAAACAGGTCTTCAGCGCTATAGAGGATCTGACTATGCACAGATGAAAAACCAAACTGGGCTAGCCTGTTTTCCAGTTCAACCAATTCAAATCCATGGTGGTTAGCTTCTGTCTTGGTAAAATCAGCAATGAGGAGTTGTCCATCTTCCTTCAAATGTTGATGAAACAGTGAGAGAGCCGCATCCAAATCAGGCATATGATGAAGAACACGACAAACAACAATGAGATCAAACTCTTGCTCTAAGGGATTTTTCAGTAAATCTTGCTCCAAAAACTGGATATTCTTGATGTCTTGCTGCTCCGCTTTCAAACGAGCTTGCTCCAGCATTTTCTCCGAAATATCCACCAATGTTACAGACTTGGCCTGCTTGGATAGGGGCAAGGTTAACAGACCCGTCCCTCCACCGAAATCCAAAATTTCTTTGTCTGATAGAAGATCAATCTGTTTCTCGACCGCTTGACAAACCAAGTTTGCAAGGAAAATATTTTTAGGGGAATCGAAAGTTTCTGCTTTGTGGTTAAAATCATGTTTCATATTTTTAGTTTAGCACAAAGTAGCTTGATTGGCTAGGAATTCTCTTTCTTTTCAACCTTCTCTTCTAATTTTTTCTTCTCTGCTTGATTACTTGAATCAGTCACTACTTTTTCCTTTTTATCCGTTTTCTCTTCTTTGATTTTGACTGAAGGAAACAGAAACTCATATTGGCTCTTAGGCGTACGAACCCTTGTCACCAAGCTTGTTTTCTTATTTTGATAACTCACCTGACCCAGATTAAAGGCCTGTTCCCCACTTTCTTGCTCAACCTTATCTTTCGTTCGTTTGGCCATAGCAAAAGCAACCAACTTTTCTTTATTTAAAGCATAGTCTTGATAGTGGGCGACTTGTCGATTCAAGTAAAATTGTAACAAAAGACTAAAGAAAGCAGCCACGGTGACTGCATAGAGGAGAACACCAGCCTTAACTTTTTTCTTTTTCCACACGATAGATGAACTCCCTTTCTAAGCCTTTTTGGAACTGGAAACGAAAACGAACCACTTGATTTTCCTCTGTAATCTGAGCTGATTTGAGTCCATAAACCATAGGCTGATAACCTCGTCCACTGGCATCGGTTTTTCGAAAATCGTCCGATTTAGACTTTCCAATAGAGATATCCTTACCATCCTGCTTCATATAGATACGATTGCCTTCTACTTTTTCAAACTGCGAACGGTCTAATTCTGCCTCTAGCTGATCCACAAACAAGAGCCACTCTTTTTGCTCGCTTTGTTGCTGGTAGCGAACTTCTGAAATGAGGAGCTGACTCATGGCTTGAAAGAGGAGCAAACTTCCACTGATGACAATGAGGGCAATCAGGGATTCTAACAAGGTGAAAGCCTTGATTTTATGGCTCTTTGATAGCCAACAACTGTTCTGAACCATGGTAGACCTCCAATCCTTTTTCACTAGAAAACACCTGAATCTCAACTCCGTTGATCTTTACCTGATTTTGACCTGTCTGCAAGGCCATCTTAGCTACACGCACAACTTCTTCTTTCTGCAAGATTTTTGCTTCTTCTTGCCTATTTTTCTGAATTTGGCCCAAAAGGAGGGTCGCAATGCTGGCAAAGATAGCTAGAGCGACTACGGCTTCCAGTAAAATCACTGCCCTAATTTTTTGTTTCCTTAATGCGTTTAATTTTTCCATTTCCTAGATATAATTGATAACGAATCGCTCCTTTACTGGTCTGAAATTCAACCTTAGCTAGGGACGAATTGCCCCCAGCTCGGTCAAATGTAATACTTTGGCCTGATGGTGCCTGAATTCCTTTAGGAACTGTCAACTTTTGACTGCCATTACTGATCGTCTGCCCATCTAAGTTTAGACTAGTCTTTTGCTGACTGGCTACACTGCGTTTTTGGGTTTCCCGGTAGAGTTCTTCAAACTCCATAAAGAAAATCTGCTCCTCTACCGCCGCAAAAGTGGACTGAACAGAGCCGGACAAGCCCAAGGCAAGGATACTCACAAGTCCCAAAACTAAGAGACTTTCAAACATGGTAAAGGCCTTAATCATTGACTTTACGATTGGCTCCTCCGTTTTTATCATGGTATTCTTTATAAGCCTTAGCCTGTTCTTCTGTGATTCGCCCATCTGCTTGTAACTTACTTAGGCTAGCATCTTCATTCTTATCTAAGCTATAAAGCTCTGCCTGGCTTTCCACTACCTTAACAACAGCAGCTTTTCCTTTGTCGTTTACTGCTTCTTTTTGCTTGGTCAGATTAGGTACAAAGAGCAAGAGAAGAACGCTGATGATGAGCAAGACCACCAACATCTCCACAAGTGTAAAAGCTTTAACCTTAGCTTTTTTCAAGAATGTCATCATTTTTTTCATTTTAAAAATTCACCTCCATATTTTGATACATGGGCATGAGCATTGCCGCATAAAGTAAAACGATAAGCAGAGCCACAAAGATAAAAACCAGTGGCTGCACCAGATTCATGGTGCGGTTGACTCGGGTAAAAAAAGCTTCCCAAGTTTTTTCAGAATAGATTTCCAACTCACTACCCAGCTTGGACTTGACTTCCCCGTACTCGATAATGAGACTCAACTCCTTCTTAAAGAAAGGATAGGTTGCTATGGTTTGAGAAAATTCGCGGCCATTTTGCAGGGCTTGAGCCAGATCTTGACCGATTTCTTTAAAGAGCCGAGAACCTTGTTCCTGCATGATCTGAAAAATCTGCGTCAGCTCCATTCCCTGCGAAATCATATTCCCCCACTCACGCGCATAATAAGCTGTCAAATAGGTCTGCACAAAGATTCCAAGAAAGGGAAGGCATGCTAAGATAGAAAAGACGCGCATCTTAGAACTTCTTTTATAAAAAGTTAGCGCTAAAAGAGTAAGTAGAAAAACAAACACTACCATGCCTAGAAAGATTTGTGGCAGATTGCCGATAATTTGCGTGGCAATATTGCTACTATCCAGTTGTGGTAGTAGGTAGTTCCGTAGCCCCAGCATGATTAAGAGAAGAAAACCCAGCAAAATCAAAGGATAGTTTGCTACTTCAATTAATTTTTTCTTGACCTTGGCTAGATTGTCTAGATACTCTTCTATCTTTCCCAAACTCAGGTGGAGATTTCCATGGACTTCCGCTAGGGATAACTGAGTGACAATGGCACTTGAAAATCCCAAACTTTCCATCATTTCTGAGAATGATTTCCCCTGAGACAAGCCCGTGCGCATCTGAGTCACACACTGCTTGTCTAACAAAGCACTCCTATCTAAAAAGGAGATGGTCTCCACCAAATGAAAACCGCTGGAAAAGAGATTGTTAAACAGGGTGATGATATTTTTTTGCTTAGCTGTAGCTAATTTTTTCCGTTTCAGCCTGAAGACTTGTGATATGTCCATCTTTAAGAAGCTGGTCAATCTGTTCATTCCAGCTAGTTGACTGGTGTTCTTGATAGTCTTTGTTTGCAAAGTCAACGATTCCTCCTCCCCCGATTAATCTCTGGTAGCAGACTCCTTGCAGAACGACTGCTAATTCCTCCTCACTCACACCCAACTCCAGCAAGCGCTCATAAACACCTCGGATACTCTTGGCATGAATGGTTGAAAAGACTGTCGCCCCTGTCAAACTGGCTCTGACCACTGCACGCGCCGTTTCGCTGTCTCGAATTTCTCCGATAATCAAGAGATCTGGTCGATGACGTAGGGAAAGTTTGATGAGATTTTCATAGGTTAGTCCGATCGCTTCATTCAACTGTAATTGGAGCATGTCGTCCTGCTTGATTTCTACAGGATCTTCGATGGACATGACTTGCTGTCCTTTAAAGAGAGACTTGGCCAATTCATGCATCAGGGTCGTCTTGCCACTTCCGACTGGACCAGCAAAAAGATAGAGTCCCCGTTGCCTGTACTGCTTGCCCAATTCATCAATATCCTGAAACCAAAAATGCAAGTCCTGCTTCTCATCATGCAGCAAGCGAATGACTAAACTCTCATGCCCTCTATAATCGCCTACTGTAGATAAACGTAGGGACGCCATCTTCTGGTCATATTCATAATCACAGGAACCAAGTTGACTACGTCGCTTTTCTCCCACATTCATACCCGCCACAAACTTAAAGTGACTAATAACGGCCGCAAACTTTTCAAAATCATAGCTACCAATTTTACAGCGCTCGTCTCCTACCCTCATATGAAGCTCATAAACGTCTAACTTAGGAACAAAATAAATATCCTGCGCCCCTTTTTTCCGAGCCGAACGAATGATTTCTTGTGCAATTTCTTGAACCATACTTACCTCCTCACCTATACTATTCGCAAAGATTTGGGAAAAATAAAAAAAGCAACTCCAAAAAAGTTACTTTTTCTCTATTTTAATTTCATACGGCAAGAACGGTGCCTTTCCTTACCTGTTTGTTTTTCATAGCCTGGGCGTAGTTTTTCATCTGGAATAACCTGCTCATCCTGCAAAAGAGCCAAAGAATGGTATTGTTGTAAATACTCGTCACATTCATCACACCAGCGTTGGTCTTCTGGATCCCAAAAAATGGTCATCAAGTCACTTCTACTTTTATAAAGAGGAGATTCTTGTTCCAATCTAAACCAGCAAGTTTTGTAGTATTTGAGAGCATCATAATACTGGTCAAATTTTCTACTTGCTACAATATCTTCTTCCCAACCTTCTAAGAACCACCACGGTTCAAAATCTCCGTACATTTCTATAACACGATACATATTCATTCATTCCTTTGTACCGTATATTATAACCAATTCCGCCAGACAAGAAAAGAAATATGCTCATTTCTTAATTTCCAGATAAAAAATCCAGCCATCTTATGATGACTGAATTTCTATTTGCTTATGTTCCAAAATCTTTTTACTACCTAGGCTTCAGAAATATCGTTTTCAATAATGACTTTGATTGCATGGTGGTCTGCTGCCTTACTGAAGACTTCATAGGCTTTTTCAATTTCACTTAATTTGAAATAGTGAGTTACCAATTTTTCTGGTTCAATCTTATGACTTTCAAGAGCTTTCAACAATTGTGGAGTTGTATTTGTAGATACCAAACCAGTTGTTACATTGATGTTGCGAATCCAAAGTTTGTCCAAATCGAATTCAACTGGTTTACCATGTACACCACAGTTAGCAACTGTTCCGTCTATACCGATAATTTTTTGACAGAAATCAAATGTTGCAGGAATACCAACAGCTTCGATAGCAACATCTACACCACGACCATCTGTCAAATCATAAATTTCTTTAATCGCTTTTTCAGGGTCTGAAGAATTAACCTTATGAGTCGCACCAAATGATAAAGCAGTTTCCAAGCGGTTATCGTCTAAGTCCACCATAATCAATTTGGCTGGTGAGTAGAATTGGGCTGTCAAAAGAGCAGCCAATCCAACTGGACCTGAACCAATAATGGCTACGCTGCAACCAGGTTCTACTTTCCCTTTCAAGACACCAATTTCATATCCAGTAGGTAGAATGTCTGATAGCATAACCAAGGCTTCATCTGACAAGTTTTCTGGAGTGTGGTAAAGAGTGTTATCTGCATGAGGGACACGTAAATATTCAGCCTGCATACCATCAATCAAGTGACCGAAAATCCAACCCCCTTCGTCTTCACAATGGGCATAAATTCCTTTTTTACAGTAGTAGCATTTACCACAGGCACAGACACAAGAAATCAAGACCTTGTCGCCTTTTTTGAAGTTCGAAACTCCTTCTCCAACTTCTTCAACAATCCCAATCCCTTCGTGACCAAGAATGGTACCACTTTGGCAAGCGGGAACATCCCCTTTGATAATATGGAGGTCTGTTCCACAAATAGTGGTTTTTACGATACGCACAATAGCGTCTGTTGGCTTGCGAACAACTGGTTTGTCTACATCAACAAAAGAAGCAAGTCCTGGTTTAACATAAGTATAGGCTTTCATAAAGCATTCCTCCGTTTTTTTATTTGTACTATTTACAATATAATTGTAAGCCTTTTCATTTGTTTCTTCAAGTATTTTTGTGATTTTTTTAACTTTTTTATTTACCAGTAAAGTAATATAGATAAAAAAGCAGAAGCTAGTCTGCTTTCATCCTTAACAAAGAGAAATTTCACTACTCCAGAAGAACTTTCGATTAACATAAAACGACTAAACAGAGACGATATTACTGATAGATGGAGAATATTCTTCTGTATCATTGAAACACTAGGACATCCAAAACAATTGCACTTTCAGTAAATTTCTATACTAAAATTACAAATAATCTCTGCAATATTATCTAGGCTGCAAAACTCACTTGATAATTTACATTTTACCAACAATTTTGACAATAGCTTTTGTCTTTAAGAGCATAAAAACGGCCTTGCTTCTCACTTAACGAGATTCAAGACCGTTATTTAAGATTTTTATTTTACACTTGAAAAAGAGAGGTTTCCATTTTATAGTTCTATCTTCTGCTATTTGATTGTGTAGATGATGAACTTGATGTACTGTTAGAACTACTACTTGAGCTTGGTGTAGATGATGAACTTGATGTACTGTTAGAACTACTACTTGAGCTTGGTGTAGATGAGAAGCTACCAATAATACTTGACCAAGCGTTTTGGTAATCTGCTTCACTTCCTCCAATAGCAAAGTGATAGCTTGTCGTTGGAGCTCCTGCCTTGTTAGCCCAATAGCTCGTTACAGTAGGACCTGAAAGATCAACTGTTTTTCCATTAACGGATACTTTCCCTGGCTTCTGTCCTGTAGATCTGAGGACCTGAGATTGGGTCACACTAGAATCAAGATTAAAGCGTTCATTACCCCAAACACCAGGCTCAGCCTGTTGGATAGCATTGACCAAGTAAGCCATATATTTGGCATTTCGATAATGCCCAGCCCCCTTAGCCATCGGGCGGTTATCATCATGCCCTAGCCAACCACCTAGAGTCAATCTTGGTGTCGAAAGCATGAGCCACATATTTTCATCTTCATTGGTTGTACCAGTCTTACCAATCCAGTCTGCACGAGCTAAACTTGAATTGATAGAAGCCAAATCCGTTTGGAAACTTGAAGTGATCCGAGATGAAATCACCTCACGAAGCAAACTCTGCATAATCGTTGCTGTTGCCTTCGAATACACTTGAACTGGTTTGTCTTGGAATTCATAGATTACTCTACCATCAGATGATTCAATCTTAGAAATCACATGTTTCTGATGGTAGACACCGTTATTGGCAATTGTTTGATAACCATTGGTATGCTGGGCAACTGTGACTTCAATCCCACCACCCATAGGCAGGCTCTCGATACCGTACTCTGGAATCTCGTAACCCATTTTTTCCATATAGCTCTTAACATCGACACCTTTTTCACGAAGCATGCGATAAGTCCAATAGGCTGGAATATTCCATGAATAGTTTAAAGCATCACCCAAATTGACCATATCTGTGCCTTTACTACTACCATGCACAATCGGACTACCATTTGCAAAATTTGTAGGATAATTTGACAATATGCTAGCACTTCCCATCAAACCTTGGTCAATGGCAATTCCGTAGGCCAATAAAGGCTTGGTTGTAGAGGCTGGCGAACGCTTGGTGTCGAAGGCGTGATTGTTTTGGTTAGTCTGGTAATTACGACCACCAACAAAACCTAGAACAGCCCCCGTTTTATTGTCCATCAAAACATTCCCTACTTCAGGCTGCCCAGTCGAATCATCTACCAAACGACCGTAGTTAGAAACTGCATTTTGCATGGCAGTATGGATTTTTTTATTGATTGTTGTCGTGATTTTATAGCCACCGTTACTTAGTTCCTGCTCAGCTCGCTCATGATAGGCCTTTTGAATCGCTTCCTTTTTCAACTCTTGGCTAGAAACATTGTCCTGCTGAACTAAATAATCATACATACGGTCTGTCGCTTCAGACATAGCTGTAAAGTAGAGATAATCTCTCGAAACAGCATTGACAGTTCCTGATGGCAAGAAATCTTGTTTGAGATTATAATCCTTGTACTGGTCGTATTCTTCCTGAGTCAAGGCACCCGTACGGTACATATTATAGAGAACATCCTTAGCTCGTTTCAAACCAAGCTCTAAGTCTTCATCACTCTTTAACTCTCCAGTATTTTCATAAGGTGAATAAGTAATCGGACTCTGTGGCAAACCTGCTAGGAAGGCAGCTTGGGGAATACTCAACTTGTTGGCATCGATACCGAAAATCCCTTCAGCAGCTTGCTGGGCACCTGCAATATTCTGCCCTTTATGATTTCGACCAAAGGGAGCAACGTTGAGATAGGTGGTCAATATTTCATCCTTACTCATGTTGCGTTCCAAGGCAAGGGCATCAACAATTTCTGTAGCCTTACGAGCCAAAGTCGGAGCATCTCCAACCACTTGTTGTTTGATTAACTGTTGGGTCAAGGTCGAGCCCCCGCTAGATGAGCCCAAACCTGCAAAGGTTCCCAAAGTCGCCCGAATCACAGCTTTTGGCACAACCCCATTATGTTCAAGAAAATGTTCGTCCTCAGTTGCAACGATAGCCTTTTTGAGATTGTCCGATATTTCCTCAGATGAGACAGAAGTTCTCAGTAAATCACTCTCGATAGAAGCAATGACACTCCCATCTGCGTAAACAATTTCTGAGATGGAAGAAATATTTTTAACCTGCTTGACCAAGTCCTCCGATTGGGGAACCTTGGCCTTGTCAAACAAAGCAACTCCATAACCAAGAGCTACACCAGCACCAAAAAGCCCACCGATAAAGCCTAGAATAAAGAGAGTATTCAAAATTCCCTTGATAACAACTAAAATGCTACCTAGGATAGCCAGAACTTTCCCACCTGTCCCATCCGACTGCTTCTCTTCTGAGACTTTCTCTGATTTTTTATGATTTATTTTTGATTTTACTAGCTGGAAAAATTCCAGCATTTTTTGTTTTAATTCATTTAATTGATTTTGCATGGATTTCCTCACTGTAACTATTATACCATAAAAGGTAAACTTTCAATAAAATAGCCACTTTCTTCCCTATTCTACTAGGCTATTGCCCAAGTTTGTGATACAATAGGTAGAAACAATATTTTTAAAAAGGAGAAAAGACACATGCACATTTTTGATGAGCTAAAAGAGCGTGGTTTGATTTTTCAAACGACTGATGAAGAAGCTTTGCGTAGAGCCCTAGAAGAAGGTCAAGTTTCTTATTATACTGGCTACGATCCAACTGCTGACAGCCTTCACCTAGGCCATCTTGTCGCAATCTTGACAAGTCGTCGCTTGCAACTAGCAGGTCACAAACCTTATGCGCTCGTTGGCGGTGCTACAGGTCTCATTGGAGATCCGTCCTTCAAAGATGCTGAACGTAGTCTCCAAACAAAAGACACAGTAGATGGCTGGGTCAAGTCTATCCAAGGACAACTTTCTCGTTTTCTTGACTTTGAAAATGGCGAAAACAAGGCTGTCATGGTCAACAACTACGACTGGTTTGGCAGCATCAGCTTCATTGACTTCCTCCGTGATATCGGAAAATACTTCACTGTCAACTACATGATGAGCAAGGAGTCTGTGAAAAAACGGATTGAAACAGGGATTTCTTACACTGAGTTTGCCTACCAAATCATGCAAGGTTACGATTTCTTCGTCCTTAACCAAGACTACAACGTTACCCTTCAAATCGGTGGTTCTGACCAGTGGGGAAATATGACAGCTGGTACCGAATTGCTTCGTCGTAAGGCTGACAAGACTGGCCACGTTATCACTGTTCCATTGATCACAGATGCAACTGGTAAGAAATTTGGTAAATCAGAAGGAAACGCAGTCTGGCTCAATCCTGAAAAGACTTCCCCATACGAAATGTACCAATTCTGGATGAACGTTATGGACGCTGACGCTGTTCGCTTCTTGAAAATCTTTACTTTCTTGTCACTTGATGAGATTGAAGATATCCGCAAGCAGTTTGAAGCAGCTCCACACGAACGCTTGGCTCAAAAAGTCTTGGCTCGTGAAGTCGTAACACTTGTTCACGGCGAAGAAGCTTACAAAGAAGCCCTCAACATCACTGAGCAACTCTTTGCAGGAAACATCAAAAACCTTTCTGTCAAAGAGCTCAAACAAGGACTTCGTGGAGTACCAAACTACCAAGTACAAGCAGACGAAAACCACAATATCGTGGAACTCCTCGTGGCATCTGGTGTGGTCAACTCAAAACGCCAAGCCCGTGAAGACGTCCAAAACGGAGCTATCTACGTCAACGGTGACCGCATCCAAGACCTTGACTATGTCTTGAGTGACGCTGATAAGTTAGAGAACGAACTGACTGTTATCCGTCGCGGCAAGAAGAAATATTTTGTATTGACTTACTAAACTGTTCAACATTTACCTATAAAAAAGGAGTTAACCTCGAGAAAGGTAACTCCTTTTTGTTGTTGATAACCACATCTATCTAGCCTTAATAGACAGGCTACGCAGGACTATGCGCAAGGTTGTTAGATTATGTAAGATAGAGAGATTTGAAGGACTGAGCCAATTAAATAAGCCAAAGCCAATCAAACTACTATTTACTACAACGGTATCTTGAATATTCTTCTTGATGAGTGTTTGCAAAGATGATGATAGCCAATCCAACTCTTGGAAGAAATCCAAACGATTATCTAACAATAAGATATCGCTCATCTGCTTAGAAATATCTGCACTCTCATTCATCACCACACCGATATCTGATAGGGTTAGAGCAGCTGAGTCATTCAAGCCATCTCCAACCATCAAAATAGTGTGACCTGCTTTCTGCAGTTCCTCTACTAGCTCAAATTTCCCATCAGGTTTCAAGTCTGTATAGACCTGATCAAAGGGCAAATCTTTGACTAATTCCTCTGTTCTAACCAAGGTGTCCCCTGTTGCCAGAATCAATTTTTTCCCTTGTGCCTTAAGTTTCTCCAAGGCTGCTTTTGCTTCTTTTCTCAACGGAGTATGAATACAGAACATTCCAATCAATTCATTCTGATAAGCCAAGAATAAGAGATTATAGTGACTCTTGTACTCTTCAATTAAAGCATTTTGTTCTGAACTGATATGAATTTGCTCATCCTGCATCAAAACATAATTCCCAATAAGAACTGGTTGCCCATCTATATGAGATTTGATCCCCTTGCTTGCGATATATTGGAGTTTCCCATGCATTTCCTCATGTTCAATTCCCTCTATCTCAGCTTGCTTGACGATAGCATTAGCAATAGGATGATAAATGTGTTCCTCAAGACAGGCACTGATTCTGAGAATATCTTCCTCACTATAGTCCCCAAAAGGTAACACCTTTTCAACTATAGGATAGCTAGTTGTGATTGTTCCCGTCTTATCAAACAAGAAAGTATCAACTTCCAGATATTTCTCCAGAACATCCCCATCCTTAATCACCATTTCACGGTTCAACCCCTCCTTGATAGCTGTCAAATAAGCTACAGGAGTAGAGATTTTCAAAGCGCAGGAGAAATCGACCAATAGGAAAGAAATAGCCTTAGAAAAAGAACCTGTTAATAGGTAAGTCAGACCAGCCCCCAAGAAATTATATTTGACGACCTTATCCGCCATCTTGATGAAATAGCGTTGTTTCGTTTTCTTGTTTTCTTCAGATTTCTTCATCAACTCAATCAGCTGTAAAATCCGGCTGTTCATCTGATTATCGGTTACACGAATGCGTAACTCTCCAGTTTCCAATACTGTATTTGCACAAACCAAATCAGACTCTCTTTTTTCAACTGGAAAACTCTCTCCTGTCAAGGAACTTTCGTTGACCATACCTAAACCTGAAACTACTTGTCCATCAAACAGAATTTCATTTCCTTGAGATAGGACCAAGACATCTCCTATTTGAACATCGGAACTCTTGATACTAACAACCGTATCCCCCTGTACTAGAAATACATCGCTCTCTTTTGCAAGAAGGCTTTGTTCTAAATCTGTTGCAGTTTTTTTCAAGGACCACTGATCTAAATGATTCCCCAAATCAAGCATAAACATGATATTGCTAGCTGTCTTGGATTGGTTCATAAACAAGGACAATAAAATCGCCGAACAGTCCAAGACCTCCATCGTTAGTTCCTTACGCGCTAGTGTTTGATAGGCTTCTCTAATATAGCCAAAAGCCTGATAACAAGTCCATATATAGCGAATAGGAGACGGTACAAAACTACGAAAAAGTATACGCTTAATCGCTGCACCTGAAACAATAGAATAAGCACTCTCTTCTCTACGAATGGGAAGAGTCATCAACTCAGAAACTTTCCCTTTATCAATTCTTTTTAAAAAGGCTTCTGCATTATCTAATACAGAAAAGCCTTCTTTTATGCGTAGAGTAAAGTGCTGTTGATCCATGTAAAACTGGATAGACTCAATCCCCTTTTCATCTCTCGCCAAGGAACGAAGATAGTCTTGAATATCCAAGGTGAGTGAAAAAGAAGATGATAGTCGGATATGTTGGTATCCTCTATGTAGCACTTTAAAAGACATATTATTCCCCTATAAGGCTATCTAATTGCTCTTCTTTTTTCTCTTGCTCGTACAAATATTTGGCATCTTGCAAGACATCGTCTCCATGTTGCTTCACAACAGAAACAGATGCATCTAGCTCGTCTTTTAACTTATAAGCCTTAGCCAAAGCTTTAGAATAACCTTTTTTAGCTTCCTTACTTGCCAAGATTTTCAAACCAAGGGTACCAAATGCGACACCACCCAAAAAGAGTGATGATTTTTTCGCAACTTTTGCGACGGTTAATACTTCTTTTAACATACTTATTTCCTCCTTATCATTATTATATAGCAATTTAGATATAAAAGCAATGTCATTTCATAAATTGGAGAATTATACTCAATGAAAATCAAAGAGCAAACTAGGAAACTAGCCGCAGGCTGTACTTGAGTACGGCAAGGCGACGTTGACGTGGTTTGAATTTGATTTTCGAAGAGTATTAGTTTTATTTCTACTGAATCTCCCATCTACTTATTCCTAAAGTTGCTTTCATTTGCCTCTTTTGATACACTTAAACTATGAATACAAATCTCAAACCCAAACTTCAGCGTTTTGCTTCTGCGACTACCTTTGCCTGTCCTATCTGTCAAGAAAATCTGACTCTGGTAGAGAGTAGTCTCAAATGTAGCAATCGCCATTCTTTTGACTTGGCGAAATTCGGCTATGTCAATCTAGCCCCTCAAATCAAGCAATCTGCTAACTATGACAAGGAAAATTTTCAAAACCGTCAACAAATCCTAGAAGCCGGCTTTTATCAAGCTATTCTAGAGGCCGTCTCTGATTTACTTTCAAACTCAAAAAATGCCAAAACAATTTTAGATATCGCTGTGGTGAAGGATTCTATTCTCGCAAACTCCAAGAAAGGCATCCTGACAAAACCTTCTATGCCTTTGATATTTCCAAAGATTCCGTCCAAATCGCTGCCAAGAGCGAACCCAACTGGGCAGTCAATTGGTTCGTTGGCGACCTAGCTCGTCTTCCTATAAAAGACGCCAGCATGGATATCTTACTTGATATCTTTTCCCCTGCCAATTACGGAGAATTTCGTCGCGTTTTATCCAAAGACGGTATCTTGATAAAGGTCATTCCAACTAAAAATCACCTCAAGGAAATCCGTCAGAAGGTACAAGACCAGCTGACAAACAAGGACTATTCCAACCAAGATATCAAAAATCATTTCCAAGAACACTTTACCATCCTATCTAGTCAAACTGCCTCTCTGACTAAAACTATCACAGCAGAGCAGCTCCAAGCCCTACTCAGTATGACTCCTCTCCTCTTTCACATTGACCAGAGCAAGATTGACTGGAGCCAACTGACAGAGATTACCATTGAGGCTAAGATTCTGGTTGGGAAAGTACTCTAATTGACACAAAAAACCGCATTTCAAGAAAATCTGCGGTTTTAAATTTCAATTTTTAAACTATCTATCCCAAAAGTCTAAAACATTTAAAGCTTTTAGCTTCTCCATTTATTTTCGATTCGAAATAAAAAACTTATCAATAAATAGCAAGTGAAATAAGGCAAGTGTAATTCCCGATAAGCACCCATGATAAGAGATTTCTTGATGGGTAAGGGGGTAAAGATTACTATTACCCGCCAAGAGGCATGTTAAAATAACAAATAGAATCCAAAATAAATCCGTCCATTTATATTTTGAAAAATATTTTTTCCACATAAGAACACCTTCTTTCCTATAATCATATTATAACACTTTATGTAAGCGGATACAAGAGATATAAGGTAATCAACTACAAAGAAATATAAGGCTGAAGACAGTGAAAACCAGCATTTCTAAGCCTTCACTGCATCTAGAATTTCTCTATTTTTAGACAGAATTAACCAAAATCCACGGCATTCAAAAAAGCGAATTTCAATCGAAATTCGCTTTATAGGAAAGTGTATTAGTATAAATCTTGTAACTTAGTTCAAGTGCCAGATTTCTTCGTTATACTGAGCGATTGTACGGTCAGATGAGAAGAATCCTGCTTTAGAAATGTTTACGATAACTTTATCCAACCATGCGTCACGGTCTTCGTAGTCAGCCAACATTTGCTCTTTCACTTTGATGTAGTCTTCCAAGTCAAGAAGAGTCATGAACCAGTCTTTGTTGATCAATTCATTGTAAAGACGTTCCAAGCGCTCTTTGTTTCCAGCTGCAAGAACTGCATCGCTAACGATGAAGTCAACCAATGGTTTGATAGCTTCACGAGCGTAGAATTCGCTTGATTTGTAAGCTGCTTTTTCGTAAAGGTCGATAACAGTTTCTGAATCTTCACCAAAGATGTAGATATTTTCGTCTCCAACCAACTCAGCGATTTCCACGTTAGCACCGTCCATAGTACCAAGAGTCAAAGCTCCGTTCAACATGAATTTCATGTTACCAGTACCTGAAGCTTCTTTAGAAGCAAGTGAGATTTGTTCTGAGATATCACATGCTGGGATAAGGAAGCTTGCTGCAGTAACGTTATAGTTTTCAACCATAACTACTTGCAAGTGTGGAGCTACTGCTGGATCGTTAGCAATAACTTCTGACATGCAAAGGATCAAGTGGATGATGTCTTGAGCGATTGTGTAGGCTGGAGCTGCTTTACCACCAAAGAAGATTGTGATTGGGCGAGCAGGGATGTTACCAGCTTTGATGTCAAGGTATTTGTGGATCACGTACAAAGCGTTCATTTGTTGGCGTTTGTACTCGTGAAGACGTTTGATTTGGATATCAAAGATAGAGTTTGTATTGATTTCCACACCTTGGTGTTCTTTCAAGTGACGAGCCAATTTACGTTTGTTGTGAGCCTTGATGCTTTCCAATTTTTCTTTGACAGCTGCTTTGTCTTCATAAGACAAGAGTTTTTCAAGCTCATCTGCTTCATGGTGCCAACCTTCTCCAATAATCTCATCCAAGTAGTGAGATAGTCTTGGGTTAGCATGCATGAGCCAACGACGGAAAGTGATACCGTTTGTTTTGTTGTTGAATTTTTCTGGGTAAAGGTCGTAGAAGGCTTTCAATTCAGAGTTCTTCAAGATTTCAGTGTGGAGCGCTGCTACCCCGTTAACGCTGTATCCGTAGTGGATATCCATGTGAGCCATGTGAACACGTCCGCTCTCATCGATGATTTGAACAGCTGGATCTTTGTATTCTGCTTTCACGCGACGATCCAATTCTTCGATGATTGGTACCAAGTGAGGAACCACTTCTTGCAAGAATTCAAGAGGCCATTTTTCAAGAGCTTCAGCAAGGATTGTGTGGTTAGTGTAGGCAGTCATGTTACGAACGATTGAGATTGCTTCGTCAAGTTCAATACCACGTGCAGTCAAAAGACGGATCAATTCAGGAATAACCATTGATGGGTGAGTATCGTTGATTTGTACAACCGCGTAGTCAGCAAGGTCATGCAAGTTGCTTCCTTTTTCGATTGCTTCGTCGATGATCAATTGCGCACCGTTTGAAACCATGAAGTATTGTTGGAAGATACGGAGCAATTCACCTTGACGGTCACTATCATCTGGGTAAAGGAAAAGAGTCAAGTTGTGAGCGATGTCCGTCTTGTCAAAGTTGATACCGTCTTTAATGATTGAAGAGTCAACTGAATCCAAGTCAAACAAACGCAAGCGGTTCTTAGTTTCTGTCTTGTAACCAGGTACATCGATATCGTAAAGAGTTGATGTCAATGTGAAGTGAGCAAATGGCACTTGGTAGCTACGGCTTGAGCGAACCAACCAGTTTTGCTCTGTCAGCCATGCGTTTGGAATTGTTTCTTGTTGGTTATTTTTAAGAACTTGTTGGAAAAGACCGTAGTGGTAGTTAAGACCAACACCGTCACCGTTCAAACCAAGAGTAGCAATTGAGTCGATAAAGCAGGCAGCCAAACGTCCCAAACCACCATTACCAAGAGATGGTTCCAATTCAACTTCTTCAACTTCGATCAAGTCTTTACCTGCAGCTGCAAGTTCTTTTTTAACATCGTCGTAAAGACCAAGGTTGATCAAGTTGTTTGACAAAAGTTTACCAATCAAGAACTCAGCTGAGATGTAGTAAACTTTTTTCTTACCAGTGTTAACTGGCTTTTGACTACTTGCAAGCTTGCTGTAGTTAAGAAGAGCCAGATAAAGCTCTTCATTGCTACATTCTGCAATGGTTTTATTGTAACGATTTTGTACAAATTCTTGTAGTGATAACATGTTTAAGGTGTCTCCTGATATTGTATTATTTCTTTAATTCCACCAAATTTTCATTGATTCGGCGATAGATTGTTGTCAAGTCAAGCAAGCCTTCCTCGACAGCTGGTGTCAATTGATCTTCAGTCATACGCCAAGACCAGTTTCCACCAAGAGTAGATGGGAAGTTCATACGAGCTGCCTCATCCAATTCTAGCAAATCTTGCATAGTTGCAATTGCCATGAAGCTAACTGATGAAAAGACTGTACGAAGCATAGCATGTGGCACTGTTTCGTATTCTTTACGGTTAGTGTAGCGAGCCATGTATTCACGAGTCGCATCATCGATCTCGTTACGGTACCAACCAAGGACCGTATTGTTATCGTGTGTTCCTGTGTACATAACTGAGTTAGCAGGTGCCAAGTGTGGGCTATCGATGCTTTCGTCTTCTGGGTTGAAGGCAAATTGAAGAATCTTCATTCCTGGGAAGCCCGTACGTTCACGCAATTCGATAACTTCGTCTGTCATGAAACCAAGATCTTCTGCGATGATGTTTAACTCACCAAGTTCTTCCTTAACGGCTGCAAAAAGCTTGTAGCCAGGACCTTTCACCCACTCACCAGGTGCTGCTGTATCAGAACCAGCAGGGATTTCCCAGTAAGATTCGAAACCACGGAAGTGGTCGATACGAACGATATCGTAGATTTTGAAGCTTTCACGCAAGCGTTCAATCCACCATTTGTAACCATCTTTGTCCATTGCTTCCCAGTCATAGATTGGGTTACCCCAAAGCTGACCAGTTGCAGAAAACTCATCTGGTGGGCATCCTGCGATGCAAGTTGCTTTACCGTTGACATCTGTCTTGAAGAGATGTGGATTTGCCCACATATCGCTTGAATCTTCCGCTACGTAGATTGGCATGTCCCCAACGATTTCGATGTGGTTGTCGTTAGCGTAAGCTTTCAATTTCAACCATTGTTGGAAGAAGAAGTATTGAGTCACACGGTGGTAAACCAACTTGTCTGCCAATTGCTCACGGTAGCTTTCAAGTGCTGAAGCTTTACGAGCACGAGCATCTGCATCTGGCCATTCAGTCCAAGCAAGATTGTCAAAATGCTCTTTGATAGCCATATACTCTGCAAAGAGTTCAAGCCATGATTGGTTGTCTTGAGCAAATTTCTCAAAATCTTTAACATCTCCTACTTCCAAGAAACGTTTTACCGCTTTTTCTAAAAGAGGACGACGTGCATAGTAGATTTTAGCATAGTCAACTTCAGACGCATCGCTACCAAAGTCAACCCCTTCAAGGTCACTTGCTTGCAACAAGCCTTGCTCTACCAAGATATCCAAATCGATAAAATGAGTATTTCCTGCAAAAGCTGAGAAAGATTGGTAAGGAGAATCTCCGTAACTAGTTGTTCCTAGTGGAAGGATTTGCCAGTAACGTTGTTTTGTGCGAACCAAGAAATCAACGAAGTCGTAAGCACTTTTACCAAATGATCCGATTCCGTATGCCCCTGGAAGAGAAGAAATGTGCATCAACACACCACTTTGACGTTTTTTCATAATAAGCACCTCATGTGTTTATAGTTAGATATTACATTTTTATGAACGCAAACGTTTGCGCTATTACTAGTATAGCTTATTTTCTTGATAAATGCAAGCGGTTTTAGATAACTTTTTTTATTATTTTTTAAAAAATTTTTCTTCTTACTCGTATATATATTCTTTCAGGAAACAAACAAAATAGGAATAAGGGTTTCACTTATCTCATTAAGCAAAAATAAAGCGAGTATCCTCTCTGGTTTCCATTTGTAAATTAGGCAATCGTTTTCTCAACTTTTTTTAAATTTAAAACAAAACGGATTTTTGGGATTTTCTACTATTATATGACGATGAAGCGTTTACTTTTTTCACAATTTTTTAAAAAATTTTTACAAAAAACACTTGCAACCGCTTTCCGATTGTGCTATACTAGTCCCATAAAGGAAAACGTTTGCGTTTCCTCATTATAAAATTTGTTATTCTTTAGGAGGAATACACTATGTCATCTAAATTCATGAAGAGCGCTGCTGTGCTTGGAACTGTTACACTTGCTAGCTTGCTTTTGGTAGCTTGCGGAAGCAAAACTGCTGATAAGCCTGCTGATTCTGGTTCATCTGAAGCCAAAGAACTCACTTTCTACGTTGAAGACCAATATAAAGCCTTTGCTGAATCAGCTGCAAAAGCTTACGAAAAAGAAGCTGGCGTAAAAGTTACCATCAAAACAGGAGACCAAATGGGTGGGCTTGACAAACTTTCTCTTGACAACCAATCAGGTCAAGCTGCTGACGTTATGATGGCTCCATACGACCGTGTAGGTAGCCTTGGTACTGACGGACAACTTTCAGAAGTTAAATTGAGCGACGGCGCTAAAACAGATGATAAAACTAAATCTCTTGTAACAGCTGCTGATGGTAAAGTTTACGGTGCTCCTGCTGTTATCGAGTCACTTGTTATGTACTACAACAAAGACTTGGTAAAAGAAGCTCCAAAAACTTTTGCTGACTTAGAAAACCTTGCTAAAGATAGCAAATATGCCTTCGCTGGAGAAGATGGAAAAACTTCTGCTTTCCTAGCTGACTGGACAAACTTCTACTATGCATATGGACTTCTTGCTGGTAACGGTGCTTACGTATTCGGACAAAACGGTAAAGACGCCAAAGATATCGGTCTTGCAAACGACGGTTCTATCGCAGGTATCAACTACGCTAAATCTTGGTATGAAAAATGGCCTAAAGGTATGCAAGATACTGAAGGTGCTGGCAACTTAATCCAAACTCAATTCCAAGAAGGTAAAACAGCTGCTATCATCGACGGACCTTGGAAAGCTCAAGCCTTTAAAGATGCTAAAGTAAACTACGGTGTTGCAACTATCCCAACTCTTCCAAATGGAAAAGAATATGCTGCATTCGGTGGTGGTAAAGCTTGGATCATCCCATCAAGCACTAAGAACCTTGAAGGCGCTCAAAAATTTGTAGACTTCCTTGTTTCAACTGAAGAACAAAAAGCCTTCTACGATACAACTAACGAAATCCCAGCTAACACTGAAGCTCGTACATATGCTGAAGGTAAAAATGATGAGTTGACAACAGCTGTTATCAAACAGTTCAAGAACGCTCAACCAATGCCAAACATCTCTCAAATGTCTGCAGTTTGGGATCCAGCGAAAACTATGCTCTTTGATGCTGTAAGTGGTAAGAAAGATGCGAAAACAGCTGCTAACGACGCTGTAACATTGATCAAAGAAACAATCAAACAAAAATTTGGTGAATAAAAAATTTGTTCAAGGGGGGTGGAAATCAAATCCCCCTTTGAATTTATCAATCAAAAACATATATAGTTTAGGTTTTAATTAGAAACCAGTATCCTATGAAAGGAGTTATTATGGAAAAGCAACAACCTAGTAAAGCAGCTCTGCTGTCTATCATTCCTGGGTTAGGACAGATTTACAATAAACAAAAAGCCAAAGGTTTTATCTTCCTTGGTGTAACCATCGTATTCGTCCTTTACTTCCTAGCACTTGCAGCCCCTGAATTGAGTAATCTCATCACTCTTGGTGACAAACCAGGTCGTGACAATTCCCTCTTTATGCTGATTCGTGGTGCCTTCCATTTAATCTTTGTAGTTGTTTATGTACTCTTTTATTTCGCAAATATCAAAGATGCACATACAACTGCCAAACACATTAACAATGGCATACCAGTAGCACTTACCTTTAAAGAAATGGTCAAAGGAATCTATGAAAATGGCTTCCCTTACCTCTTGATCATTCCATCTTATGTTGCCATGACTTTTGCGATCATCTTCCCAGTTATCGTAACCTTGATGATCGCCTTTACCAACTACGACTTCCAACACTTGCCACCAAACAAATTGTTGGACTGGGTTGGTTTGACCAACTTTACGAACATCTGGAGTTTGAGTACCTTCCGTTCTGCCTTTGGTGCCGTTCTTTCTTGGACTATCATCTGGGCTTTGGCTGCCTCAACTTTACAGATCGTCATCGGTATCTTCACAGCTATCATTGCTAACCAACCATTTATCAAAGGAAAACGTATCTTTGGTGTTATTTTCCTTCTTCCTTGGGCTGTTCCAGCCTTCATCACTATCTTGACATTCTCAAATATGTTTAACGATAGTGTCGGAGCCATCAACACTCAAGTATTGCCAATCTTAGCTAAATTCCTTCCTTTCCTTGATGGTACTCTTATTCCTTGGAAAACAGACCCAACTTGGACTAAGATTGCCTTGATTATGATGCAGGGTTGGCTTGGATTCCCATACATCTACGTTTTGACTTTAGGTATCTTACAATCTATCCCTAACGACCTTTACGAAGCAGCTTATATTGACGGTGCCAATGCTTGGCAAAAATTCCGTAACATCACTTTCCCAATGATCTTGGCTGTTGCGGCACCTACTTTGATTAGCCAATATACCTTCAACTTTAACAACTTCTCTATCATGTACCTCTTCAATGGTGGAGGTCCTGGTAGTGTCGGAGGGGGAGCTGGTTCAACTGATATCTTGATCTCATGGATCTACCGTTTGACAACAGGTACATCTCCTCAATACTCAATGGCGGCAGCTGTTACCTTGATTATCTCTATCATTGTCATCTCAATCTCTATGATCGCATTCAAGAAACTACACGCATTTGATATGGAGGACGTCTAAGATGAATAACTCAATTAAACTCAAACGTAGACTGACTCAAACCCTTACTTACCTCTACTTAATTGGCCTATCAATCGTGATTATCTATCCACTTTTGATTACCATCATGTCAGCCTTTAAAGCAGGTAACGTCGCGGCCTTTAAACTCGATACTAACATCGACTTCAATTTTGATAACTTTAAAGGACTCTTTACTGAAACCCTATACGGTACTTGGTATCTCAACACTTTGATTATCGCCTTAATTACTATGGCTGTTCAAACAAGTATTATCGTACTTGCTGGTTATGCTTACAGCCGTTACAACTTCTTGGCTCGTAAACAAAGTTTGGTCTTCTTCTTGATTATCCAAATGGTGCCAACCATGGCCGCTTTGACAGCCTTCTTCGTTATGGCACTTATGTTGAACGCCCTTAACCACAGCTGGTTCCTCATCTTCCTCTACGTTGGTGGTGGTATCCCGATGAATGCTTGGCTCATGAAAGGCTACTTCGATACAGTGCCAATGTCTCTAGACGAATCTGCAAAACTAGACGGTGCAGGACACTTCCGCCGCTTCTGGCAAATTGTTCTTCCACTTGTTCGCCCAATGGTTGCCGTACAAGCTCTCTGGGCCTTCATGGGACCTTTTGGAGACTATATCCTTTCTAGTTTCTTGCTTCGTGAGAAAGAATACTTTACTGTTGCCGTAGGTCTCCAAACCTTCGTTAGCAATGTGAAAAACTTGAAGATTGCCTACTTCTCAGCAGGTGCTATCCTCATTGCCCTTCCAATCTGTATTCTCTTCTTCTTCCTACAAAAGAACTTTGTTTCAGGACTTACAAGTGGTGGCGACAAGGGATAATTTATCCCCGCCACCCTTTTTCATTTTAAAACTTGTTACTGTAAAACTATCCTTGTAGCAAGCAATTTATCTCCTAGACTTGAAATAAAGCACATTTCTCTATATAATACTCATATAGAAAACACCTTTTAGAAAGATACCTATGCTTCCATATCCATTTTCCTATTTTTCAAGTATTTGGGGATTTCGTAAGCCCCTGTCCAAACGTTTCGGACTCAACTGGTTCCAACTTCTCTTTACCAGTATCTTCCTTATCAGCTTATCTATGGTACCCATTGCCATCCAAAACAGCTCACAGGAGACTTATCCGCTAGAAACCTTTATCGATAATGTCTATGAACCATTGACAGATAAGGTTGTCCAGGATCTCTCCGAACATGCTGCAATTGTTGATGGTAAATTTACTTATACAGGAACAGCTAGTCAAGCCCCTTCTCTTTTAATCGGTCCAAGTCAAAGCAAGGAATTACCTAAGGACTTGCAACTGCATTTCGATACGAATGAGCTCGTCATCAGCAAGGAAAGTAAAGAGCTGACCCGTATCTCTTACCGAGCGATTGAGACTGAGAGTTTCAAAAGTAAAGACAGCTTGACCCAAGCCATTTCTAAAGACTGGTATCAGCAAAATCGTGTCTATATCAGTCTCTTCCTAGTTCTCGGTGCGAGTTTCCTCTTTGGTTTGAATTTCTTTATTGTCTCTCTAGGAGCGAGTCTTCTCCTTTATATCACTAAGAAATCACGCCTCTTTTCATTTAGGACCTTTAAAGAGTGCTACCATTTTATCTTGAACTGTTTAGGATTACCAACTCTGATTACACTTATTTTGGGCTTATTTGGCCAAAATATGACAACCCTGATTACTGTACAAAACATTCTTTTTGTTCTGTATCTGGTCACTATCTTTTATAAAACGCATTTCCGTGATCCAGATTACCATAAATAGGAGATTTTTATGCCCGTTACGATTAAAGACGTGGCCAAGGCTGCTGGTGTTTCGCCTTCAACCGTAACCCGTGTTATTCAAAACAAATCAACCATTAGCGACGAAACAAAAAAACGCGTTCGCAAGGCTATGAAGGAGCTCAATTACCACCCCAACCTCAACGCTCGTAGCTTGGTAAGCAGTTATACCCAAGTGATCGGCTTGGTCCTTCCTGACGACTCAGACGCCTTCTATCAAAATCCTTTCTTCCCATCTGTCCTCCGTGGTATCGCCCAAGTCGCTTCTGAAAATCACTATGCTATTCAGATTGCAACAGGTAAAGACGAAAAAGAGCGACTTAAAGCGATTTCACAGATGGTTTACGGTAAACGTGTGGATGGTTTGATTTTCCTTTATGCCGAAGAGGAAGATCCCTTGGTCAAACTGGTCGCTGATGAGCAGTTTCCCTTCCTCATCCTAGGAAAATCCATTTCACCCTTCATCCCTCTTGTAGATAATGACAATGTCCAAGCTGGTTTTGATGCAACCGAATATTTTATCAAAAAAGGCTGCAAACGAATAGCCTTCATTGGAGGAACTAAGCGACTCTTCGTAACACAAGACCGTTTAACAGGATATGAGTCCGCACTCAAGCAATACAAACTGCCTCTCGATACTAATCTGACTTGCTTTGCTACTGAATTTCTTGAAGATAATGGTTATCGCTTTAGTAGACTTCTCTTCAAACACGATTCAAATATTGACGCTATTATTACCATTGATAGTCTCCTTGCTGCAGGGGTCTGTGATTACATCGCAAAACACCAACTGGATGTCCCTGTCCTCAGCTTCGACTCAGTCAATCCTAAGCTCAACTTGGCAGCCTATGTCGATATCAATAGTTTGGAGCTTGGTCGAACATCATTTGAAACGATCCTCCAGATTATCAGCGATGCTAAAAGCAATAAACAAATTTGTTACCGTCAGTTGATTGCCCACAAAATTATCGAAAAATAAAAACCAGCTCGCGCTGGTTTTTTGGTTACTAATTTTCTGTTTCAACGAATCGTCCCAGAATATGAACATTCTCCGATACAGAGACAAAGGCACCTGGATCCACCTGTTTCATAATCTGTTTAAATTCATTAAACTCTGCTCGTGTAATGACAGTAATTAAAACTGCCTTTCTCTCGTGATTATAGGTTCCTTCTGCATCGTGGATCATGGTTGCTCCGCGGTGCAATTTTTTATGGATTTTTTCAATTACCTTGTCTGGATGATTGGTCACAATCATGGCCTGCATGCGTTTTTGCTTGGTAAAGACAGCGTCTGTCACACGGCTAGAGACAAAGATGGTAATCATAGAGTAGAGAGCGTATTTCCAACCAAAGGTCAAACCTGCTATCAGCATGATGGTCCCATTGACCAAGAAAGAAATACTACCAACATTCTTACCTGTTTTCTTGCGAATGGTCAGGCTGACGATATCCGTTCCACCACTGGAGATATTGTTGCGAAGAGCAAAACCAATCCCCAAGCCCATGACAACACCCCCAAAAAGGGCATTGATAATGGGATCCTCCGTCAAGGTCGCCACAGGGACGAACTGGATAAAGAAAGAACTCATGGATACCGTGATAAAGGTAAAGACTGTGAACTTATGCCCAATCTGATACCAAGCCAAGACCATCAAAGGAAAATTAATGGCATAGAAAGTCAGCGAAATCGGAATGTGAAAACCAAACCAGTGATTACTCAAGGCAGAGATAATCTGTGCCAGACCTGTCGCACCACTCGAATATACATGCCCTGGTTGGAAAAAGAAATTGACCGCTACTGCTGATAAAAAACCATAGACCAGAGAGGCCGAAATCTTCTCGTCATACTTCTCACGAGAGATGCTTTGTAAGACACGTAAAATTTTTATCTGATGAGCAAAGCGGCGCAGATAATAGCGCCACCGCTTAATTCGTTTTGCTTGTTTCATCTTCTTCTACTTGTAAGCTGAGTTCCTCTAGTTGTTTGAGAGCTACTGTTGAAGGAGCTTGTGTCATTGGGTCAGTTGCCTTGTTGTTCTTAGGGAAGGCAATAACTTCACGAATATTTTCTTCTCCTGCTAAGAGCATGACAAAGCGGTCAAGCCCGATAGCCAAGCCACCGTGTGGTGGGAAACCATAGTCCATGGCTTCAAGAAGGAAGCCAAACTGGTCATTTGCTTCTTCTGCTGAGAAACCAAGAGCCTTGAACATGCGTTCTTGAAGGTCTTTTTGGTTGATACGAAGGCTACCACCACCAAGCTCATAACCGTTCAAGACGATATCGTAAGCAATGGCACGAACCTTAGCCAAATCGCCTTCTAATTCATGAGTAGTCTCTTCCTGTGGAAGAGTAAACGGATGGTGGGCGCTCATGTAGCGACCTTCTTCTTCAGACCATTCAAACATTGGCCAGTCAACCACCCAAAGGAAGTTGAATTTATCGTTATCAATCAAGCCAAGCTCTTTGGCAATACGTCCACGAAGGGCACCGAGTGTTGCATTAGCTACCTCAAGCGTATCTGCCACAAAGAGAACCAAGTCCTTATCTTCAAGAGCAAGCGCTGTTGTCAATTCTGCTTGGATGTCCGTCAAGAACTTAGCAACTGGTCCGTTTAATTCTCCATCAACTACCTTGACCCAAGCAAGACCTTTGGCACCATACTGCTTGGCTACTTCAGTCATCTTGTCGATGTCTTTACGTGAATAGTTGTCCGCAGCGCTTTTGACCACAATTGCTTTTACAGCAGGTGCTTCTGAAAAGACTTTAAAGTCTACACCTTTGACCACTTCTGTCAAATCCTGAAGCAACATGTCAAAACGGGTATCTGGCTTGTCAGAACCGTAAAGAGCCATAGCGTCATCATACTTCATACGTGGGAAAGGCAGAGTGACTTCAATGCCTTTTGTTTCCTTCATGACACGCGCAATCAATCCTTCTGTGATATCTTGGATTTCTTGCTCAGTAAGGAAAGATGTTTCCAAGTCGACCTGAGTGAACTCAGGCTGGCGGTCACCACGCAAGTCCTCGTCACGGAAACATTTAACGATTTGATAGTAACGGTCAAAACCAGCATTCATCAAGAGCTGTTTCGTGATTTGTGGACTTTGAGGAAGGGCGTAGAAATGCCCTCTATTTACACGAGATGGCACCAAGTAGTCACGCGCCCCTTCAGGAGTTGACTTAGAAAGGAATGGTGTCTCCACGTCAATAAACTCCAACTCATCCAAGTAGTTGCGGATAGAGTGGGTCACCTTGGCACGAAGTTTAAGATTTTCCAACATTTCTGGACGACGAAGGTCAAGGTAACGGTAACGCAAACGTGTATCGTCATTGGCCTCAATGCCATCCTTAATCTCAAATGGGGTTGTTTTAGCTGTATTCAGTACTGTCAGAGCTGTCACGTTTAGCTCGACTGCACCAGTTGGCAACTTATCATTGGCTTGCTCACGCGCAGCGACCTGTCCAGTCACCTCGATAACAAATTCGCTACGAAGGCTTTCAGCTGTTGCCATGACCTCTGCAGATACTTTTTCAGGGTTGATAACCAACTGCATAATTCCTTCACGGTCACGAAGATCGATAAAGATCAAACCACCAAGGTCACGACGACGGCCAACCCATCCTTTCAAGGTTATTTCTTGTCCGATGTGTTCCTCACGAACACGACCAGCATACATACTACGTTTCATTGTTTCTCTCCTCTTTTATTCTGTTACTATTTTACCATAAAAGCGCAGGCTCTTCATGAAAATCATCAGAAAAGTTTGCCAGTCTTTAAAAATCAAGTGAAGACTCTAAAAATTGACGCCCATACAAAAATCCGATGAAGTTCATCGGACTCTTTTATTTTGAATTGTTGCCTGCTTTACGCTTTTCAGCAATTTCGGCTGCCTTTCGAGGCAAGACAATTTCCGTTGTGTAAGCTGTCCCAAAGCGCAAGACACCTGCAATAGGGGCAAAGACGACTGCTAGATAGTTATAGAAGAAATCGCCCTTAAAGGCATAAGCTAGCGCTCCAATGATGAAAAATAGAACGACTGCTTGAATCACTGCTAATAAAATTACTCGTTTCATGTGACCTCCTGACTCTATTATAGCATGAGAATCATCAAAAAGCTGACTAAATTATTCAAAGCGTGGAGAGAAATACTGTAGACCAGACCTTTTCTACTAATATAGGCCAAGCCCAAGCTAAAACCAAGACTAGCATAAACTAAAAATTGTTGAACATCACCTGGGAAATGAATCAAGGCAAACAAAACACTAGATACCAGAAGAAACAGAACCTGTTTGCTCTTGTCCTGCTTAGGAAAGAGATAGCGTGCCAACATCCCTCTAAAGATAAGTTCTTCTGTCAAAGGAGCAAAAATAACGACAGCAAAGAAGGAGAAGAGTGGTTGAGACAAGGTCAAGTCTGTCGCTATTTGCTGATTTACTGAAGGATCATCGGGCAGGAAGAATTGAACGACAAGAGCTAAGAACCAAACCAAGGCAGGAAGCCAAATAAATCGGTTGAAGTCACTCTTCTCAATATGAACAGGAGCTTTCTGATACCATTTGTAAATGCCGTACACGTATACTCCAGCCAAGGCCACATAGAGCAAGGTAACAGCATAGGGGGAAGCACCTAAGGCAAGCGAAGCAGTCGCGAGCCCCTGAATGAAGCTATAGATAAAGAAAAAGGATAGAAGGGCTAGAAGAAACCAGCCGAGGTTTTTAAGTAATTTCATAAAGGTCTCCTATCTTGCTTTATAGCTGTTTTTCAATACAAAGAGGTCTGCTATTCCTAACACAAGTACCCAAGCAAGTAACATGCCGATATTAGAAAAAGATATTTCCCCACCTTTTTTATTTAAAAGATTTACAATTGGACCAATAAAAGAGTAATCCAACACTTTCTGAACCGTATCATTTTGAAGAGCAATTATAGGTAAAAAAGAAACAATTAACACAGGGAAGATACTATAAACTTGCGCTTTAGATTGAGTATCTGACACCGCACCGATTAGAAGGTTGAGAAAAATAATACTAATAGTTGCTAGGAGCAAATAGATAACGTAGGCAAATAAATAACCAGATACATCTACTTTAAGATAGATGGGAAGTACAGTCATAGCAACCAACATTATCAGAATAGGGAGAACAAGCATACTGAAAGTATATTCTGTTGCTGTCACACCACTTAGGATGAGTGATTTAAGATTTCGTTTTTCCTTATCTTCTGCCATCATAATCGATACCATATAACCACTTCCCATGCTCAAGACCATCGTCAAGCTAGAAGATAGTAAAAATAGGCTCAATTGTCCATTCTTATTTAAAAATTCATTATATAAAACAGCAATACCAAAAGGAATCAATAAAGTCGCTAACAAAGTTGAATTGCTAATAAGAACTTGCACTCTTAACCATAGTAGGGCATTTAATTTTCTAAACATCTAACTTTTCTCCTGTCAATCTGATAAAGATTTCTTCTAGTGTCGGCTCACAAGAGTGAACCACCATCAAATCTGTCGTGTCTAATTGTGGTAATTCTTCAAATGGAACTATCTGTTCTCGTCCATCATTATAAACCACACGTACTTTCTTATCCACATGGTACTTCTGGATGATATCTTGCGGACTTCCATACTCTATTAGGTTACCCTTATTCAAAAGAGATAAGCGATCACAAAGCAGAGTTGCTTCATTCATATCATGCGTGGTCAGAAAGATAGTTGTCCCCGCCTGCTTTAATTCTTGAAGTAGGGTATGAATCATCTTAGATGTTGTAGGGTCTAAGCCACTGGTTGGCTCATCTAGAAAGAGAATCTTAGGAGCATTAAGAAGGGCACGAGCCAAGAACATTCGTTGTTTCATTCCTGTAGATAGTTTTTCTGCGATAATATCTTTAGCATCTGCCAATCCAACCTGTTGGAGCACCTGATTTACTCTATCTGACTTAAGACCATATAACTTAGCATAGATGAGAAGATTTTTGTAAAGACTCATCTTTTCATAAAAACCACTGC
This sequence comes from Streptococcus sp. SM5, assembly GCF_027497975.1. Lineage (NCBI taxonomy): Bacteria > Bacillati > Bacillota > Bacilli > Lactobacillales > Streptococcaceae > Streptococcus > Streptococcus sp. SM5. Next base: position 47,299 of record NZ_JAJNSC010000023.1, read on the forward strand.
CATCACTAACAATACCAATTTGTTCCAAATCATTGGAGGTTAAATCTTGAGAGTTCTTGCCTAACAAAACTGTTTTACCTTGATCTGCAGCCAACTGTCCTGTTAAGACATTGATCATGGTTGTTTTACCTGAGCCAGAAGGGCCAAGAAAACCAAAGATTTCACCCTCCTTAATCTCAAAAGAAATCTGATGAAGAGCTTTTTTGCTCCCAAAACTTTTGCTTACATTTTCAACACGAATCATAGAAACTCCTTTATTTGAAATAACGTTTTACCATAGGTAACTGCATCACATTGATATAAATATGGATTGCTCCTACAAGCAAGAAGGCTAGTAACTGAATCTCTCCTGTCAGTAAGGAAAAGAGAGCAATCAGAAAGTACAAAGCTGGCAAGACATAGTTATTTAATTGGAATAAAATCAGAAAACTCTGTTCCAAATTAGCCTTGCGCTCCCCTTCATCATAAGAATCGAAATGGTCCAAGATATCCTTTGGTGTAGAGAAAAATACTAAATCAAACTGACGAACAATCGCAATGGTCTTAAAAAGATATTTTTGAGCATTTAAAACTAACACTAATCCCAAAAAGGAAAGGGATAAGGTTATATGGCTTATATCGAGTACAATTACTTCACTTCCTGAAATGAAGAGAGCCAATAAAATCGCTACGCTTGCACTATTAAAAGCAATAGTTCCAAACTCGAGATTCCGATACATCTGCACATAATAGGTTTCATTCAGATCATCATCCATTTCCTCTTGATACAAGGAGTGAAATTTTCTGCTTTTCTTTAAGAAATTGAATGTCAAAAAAATGCTAATGAAACCTAACACTAAACAAATAGCTGATATCCATGGTATCAAGACTTTTACATCTAACATAATTTCGTGGGATTCGGTAGCAGCCTTAAACATCCCTACAAAACCGCCCAAGAAACCTCCCAAGACAACAGACATTAAAAACAACAATCCACGTTTCCTTTTCTTTTCCATATTCATTCTCCTTTTTCACTTGCTAGATTGTTTGCTTTCTTTTCAATCCAGTCAACGACTGGGATAAGAGCAAAGTAGGCCCAAATAAATTGGTCGCTGTAATAGAGATCAAACCATCCTAGATTTGTTCCAATTAGTAGACACACGCTAACTAATAGAGCTATAGCAACTACATAATAGATTACTTTATACTTGTTCATCATTTTTCTCCTTTTTCTTCAACCGATTGAAAATGGACAAGAGGACTAAGTTAATCCAAAACAAATACTTACTTTCAACAAAATAGAACCACCCCAGTAATGTTCCAATCATAGCAAAGGCATTCACAATAAGGGCAAGAACACTCATATAATAAACCACTTTATACATGTTCATCACTCGTCCTCCTCCAAGCGAAATACCGATTCGACTGTTTCGTTGAAAATTTGAGATATTTTCAGGGCAATGATAATGGACGGGGTGTACTCATCCCGTTCTAGTAGGCTAATGGTCTGCCTGGAAACCCCTGCTAGTTTGGCTAGGTCGGTTTGATTGAGACCATCGCGAGCCCGAAGCTCTTTTAGACGATTTTTAAGCATTCCTTTCTCCTTTTCTCTTAACTTGCTTATATTGTAACACATCTTTTTCTTTTTGACAAGCATATTTGTCAAAAAGTTTATGATTTTTGTCATTTTGCAAAAGAAAAAGGTCAGGAGTAAAATCCTGACCAGTTTATCTACTATTAAAAGCCTAATTTTTCAAAGATTTCTGAGAAGTTTTGGCTGATAGCATCAAGTGATACTTGCACTTCTTCTCGAGTTTGGTTGTTCTTGACCGTTACTTGTCCGCTTTCGACTTCGCTCTCTCCTAGGGTGATGAGGGTCTTAGCCGCAAAGACATCAGCTGACTTGAACTGAGCTTTGAGTTTACGGTTGAGGTAATCACGCTCTGCTTTGAAACCTTGTTGGCGAAGAGCTTGTACTAATTCCAAGGCCTTGACATTTGCTCCATCACCCAAGACTGCTATATAGACATCTAGGGCGTTTTCGATAGGGAGGGCCACACCTTGCTTTTCAAGAATGAGAAGCAGGCGCTCTACACCAAGTCCAAAACCAAATCCAGCAGTTTCAGGGCCTCCAAAGTAAGAAACCAAACCATCGTAACGACCACCCGCACAGACTGTCAGGTCATTGCCCTCAATCTCAGTAATAAACTCGAAAATAGTGTGATTGTAGTAGTCCAGACCACGCACCATATTGGTATCGATGATATAGTCTACTCCAAGATTTTCCAACATCTGACGCACAGCATCAAAATGAGCTTGACTTTCTTCATCAAGGAAGTCCAAGATAGAAGGTGCATTCTCTACTGCTACCTTGTCTTCTTTTTCTTTAGAGTCCAAGACACGAAGAGGATTTTCCTCCAAACGACGTTGGCTATCCTTAGACAAGGTCTCCTTGAGCGGTGTCAAATAGTCAATCAAGGCTTGACGGTAGGCCGCACGACTCTCAGGATTTCCAAGAGTGTTGAGGTGCAATTTGACACCTTGGATGCCGATTTCTTTCAGGAAATGAGCTGCCATAGCAATGGTTTCCACATCAGTAGCTGGATTGCTAGATCCAAAACACTCAACACCAATCTGGTGGAACTGGCGCAAACGCCCTGCCTGTGGACGCTCATAGCGGAACATAGGGCCCATGTAGTAGAACTTACTTGGCTTTTGTACTTCTGGGGCGAAGAGTTTATTTTCCACGTAGGAACGGACAACGGGCGCTGTTCCTTCTGGACGGAGAGTAATATGGCGATCACCCTTGTCATAAAAGTCATACATTTCCTTGGTTACGATATCCGTTGTATCTCCGACAGAACGGCTGATAACCTCGTAATGCTCAAAAATAGGCGTGCGCACTTCTGCATAGTTGTAGCGCTTGAAAATCTCACGGGCAAAGCCCTCAACGTACTGCCATTTGGCAGATTCAGCAGGTAAAATATCCTGCGTTCCTTTTGGTTTTTGTAATTTCATAGGGAATCCTCTTTAAACTTAATAGTCTTATTTTACCATAAATAGAGGGATTAAAACAGTGAGAAAAAATTTAGGATTTAGATATCATTTTTGAGATTAATAACTGTCAAAAGAATAGCCAGGAAGGAAAGACCAACAAATAGCATCCAAGTCAACTGTATATTCCATACGGCTACTAGTGAGAAACAAGCTGTTCCCACAGGTATGGATAAGGTAAACAAGAGACCTAAAAAATTACTGGTACGAGCTAGAACTTCTGGAGCTAGATTTTTCATGAGCATGGCACTAATCTTTGGTTGAACTTTACCAGACATATACAGAGTTAAAAATAGAAATAGCAAACCAAGCACGACTTGATTGAATACATTAGCCAGACCAACTAGACTAAGTCCTACGGTCACCCACATCATCAATCTAGGCAAGGACTGCTTCCCAAAATAATCATTGCCCGTAAGGCTACTGATGATGACTGCTACTAAAGCACCGACTTGACTGATAAATAACGCCTCTGTGTAAGAAAAATTCAAGAGAGAGTGGCTCAAAAAGAAGATATTGTAGATGCCCCCTAAGGAACCACCCAAGGCATTGATAAGCAAGACAGCAAAGATCATGAATCCAAAGTTTTTCTGTCCACCTTTAAGAAAAACAAGGCGTAAATTTCGGTAAATTGTTAGGAACTGGTCTTTGATAGAAAGCTTCTCATTTTTTAGTGATTCACCATCAGCAGATGACATTGACAGGCTCAATTTACTTTTTCCTAAAAAGAGAACAGAGGCTGATACTAGGAAGAAACAGGCATTGATTCCCGCAACAAGGGAAAAATTGTTGACCGATAAACCTAAGAGCCATACTCCAAAAGCTTGACCACCAATAGCTGAAATATAGGTGATGAACTGGGAAAAAGAATAAGCTTCCATCAGATCATCTTCAGCTACTTTTTCCTTAATGAGAGGCATGCGCAAACCACCAGCAAAATCACTGATAACATCACTAATGACATTGATCAAACACAGGCTAGAAAAGGCAAAGAGAGTAGCTTGCTGAACAACTAGGGCTGCTAGAAAAAATAAAACCGCCTGAAACAAACCGCTATAGACCATCCATTTGACCTTGTCCCTCGTGTAATCTGCCCGAATCCCTACAAAAACTGTAAAGAGCGTGGGAATGATCATGACAATATTCGCCATAGCAACAGCAAAGGAGGCTTGTGACAAGGTCGATGCATAGACGATAAAGACCAGATTGAAAATCGAAGCACCAAAAGCATTGAAGAATCGTGACAAAGTCAAGAGTCGATAAGCTTGATTTCTAAACAATAGTTTCATAGATAATCTCCCTTCTTGTTAGAATACTCAATGAAAATCAAAGAGCAAACTAGGAAGCTAGCCGAAGGCTGTACTTGAGTACGGCAAGGTGAAGCTGACGTGGTTTGAATTTGATTTTCGAAGAGTATAAGTTCTTATGTGAAGTATGACTACAGTATAGCACTTAGAAATCTTAGAGGAAAACTTTTGAATATATGCAACAAACGAAATGAGCAAAAAGAAACGATAGAATTTCTCCAGTGACACGAGAGAGCTCAACAATTCTATCGCTTAAAATTTTAAATTATTTTCTTGGTTTGCAGATATTCAACAATCGTTCGTATTTCTATAATATTCGGCAGATTTGTTACAGCCAAGCATCTCAAAAATACGGACAGCGTCTTCCATCTTTTTCTGGCCTTCCTTGACCCTACCTTGCTTGCTATCAAGGAGACCTTCCGCCCACAAATAGACAATTCGGAAATAGGTCTCATTTTCCTCGTAGAAATGCTCTTCGATAACACGTTTAAAATAAGAGGCATTGGTAAATTCTTCATACTCAATACTAGCTAAAAAGCCATTCAATAGTATAGTGTGAAACAGGTTTCGATTGCCAGACATTTCCATTAGAAAATCAGATTTACGTACCATTTCTCGTACATATCTAATGAAAAGAGAAACAGATAGAAATGGTGAACTGACTGAAAATAAATTGAGTTCATAGATTCCCCAAATCTCGGTAGAAAACAGATAGTCATGAAGGACTTTCCCTTCCTCTGCCGTTAACTCCACCCTTTCATCCATGCTCTTCATATAAGACTTGATAAGAATGGCATTTAAAATATGTTTCTGTTTGTTTTGAGAATGGGCATGCTTTTGATACTCCTTGTAATACAAGTCCTCAAGCGGAGCTATATTCTTTGGATCCAAGACATCTATGATTTCTTTTCTTAACTCAGAATCTGTATCATACTGAAAACCTCTCGCTAGAAAGAGGATTTCCTCCACACTGGCAGATATATTTTCTAGGGCGAATAGAAACTTTTCCACCGAAAGCTCACTCTGACCTGTTTCAAAGCGAGACAACATAGACGGCGAAAATTGTCCCCCAGTTGCTTGTCTCAGCGAGATATTTCTTGACTCTCGTAATTGTCTAAAAACTTTTCCAATCTGCTCCATATCCTTCCCCTTGATTCGGCATTTTCTCTATATTATCATATTTTTTCAGAAAATTCATCAAAAACTTGCCAAATTGTCAGAATTATGAGAAAATAGAGGATATTTATCACGTGGAGGGACTGTAATGAGAGAGGATATCAAAATCAATGACCGCGCTTTAGCCTTGCAAGACCAAATTATCGAAAAACTAGAGAAGGTTTTTGATACAGATGTGGAATTGGATGTTTACAATCTAGGGCTGATTTATGAAATTAATCTAGACGAAACGGGGATCTGTAAGATTGTCATGACCTTCACCGATACTGCCTGCGATTGTGCCGAAAGCCTGCCTATCGAAATCGTTGCAGGTTTGAAACAAATCGAGGGCATCGAAGATGTCAAGGTTGAAGTTACCTGGTCGCCTGCTTGGAAGATTACACGAATCAGTCGCTACGGCCGCATTGCCCTTGGATTGCCACCTCGTTAAGCAGGAAAATTACTTTTGAAGATTAAAAAAAGCAAGCCGAAGTTGGCTTGCTTTTTGATACTCAATGAAAATCAAAGAGCAAACTAGGAAACTAGCCGCAGGTTGCTCAAAGCACTGCTTTGAGGTTGTAAATAGAACTGACGAAGTCAGTAACATATATACGGCAAGGCGACGTTGACGTGGTTTGAAGAGATTTTCGAAGAGTATGAGTTTATTTTTTACCTGACTTGTCCATATTCCAGAAGTCTGTCACGGCTCCGCGTGAAGCAGATGATACGATATGGGCATATTTACCGAGGACACCACGACTGTAAAGTGGTGGCAAGGTTGTTTCTGCCTTACGTTTTTCAAGTTCTTCTTCAGATACAGCCATGGAAATTTCTTTGGTATCTTGGTCAACCGTAACGATATCGCCTGTACGAAGGTAGGCAATTGGTCCACCATCCTGAGCTTCAGGAGCGATATGTCCAACAACCAGACCATAAGTACCACCAGAGAAACGACCATCTGTCAAGAGGGCAACCTTATCTCCCTGACCTTTACCAACAATCATTGATGAAAGTGATAGCATCTCAGGCATACCAGGACCACCCTTAGGCCCAACGAAACGAACAACGACTACATCGCCATCAACGATTTCATCTGTCAGAACGGCCTGAATAGCATCTTCTTCTGAGTCAAAAACCTTAGCCGGTCCAACGTGACGACGCACTTTAACACCTGACACCTTGGCAACCGCGCCATCAGGGGCAAGATTCCCGTTCAAGATGATAAGCGGACCGTCCGCACGTTTTGGATTTTCAAGTGGCATGATAACTTTTTGACCTGGTGTGAGATCTGCAAAGTCAGCTAAGTTCTCAGCAACTGTCTTACCAGTACATGTGATGCGGTCACCATGAAGGAAACCATTTGCCAAGAGATATTTCATAACCGCAGGGACACCACCAACTTCGTAGAGGTCTTGGAAGACATACTGACCAGATGGCTTCAAATCAGCCAAGTGAGGCACACGCTCTTGGATCGTATTGAAGTCCTCAAGTGTCAAGTCAACATTGGCCGCATGGGCAATAGCAAGCAAGTGAAGAGTGGCGTTTGTAGAACCACCGAGAGCCATAGTTACAGTGATAGCATCTTCAAAGGCTTCACGAGTCAAAATATCTGATGGCTTAAGACCAAGTTCCAACATCTTAACAACAGCACGTCCTGCTGCTTCGATATCTTCTTTCTTATCAGCTGATTCAGCTGGGTGAGATGAAGATCCTGGCAAACTCATACCGAGAACTTCGATAGCAGTCGCCATGGTATTAGCAGTGTACATACCACCACAGCCACCAGGGCCAGGGCAGGCATTACATTCGAGACGTTTCACGTCCTCAGCTGTCATATCACCGTGGTTCCATTTTCCGATCCCCTCAAAGACAGAAACCAAGTCAATGTCTTTGCCATCAAGATTTCCCGGTGCAATGGTTCCACCATAGGCAAAAATAGCTGGAATATCCATATTGGCAATGGCAATCATAGAACCAGGCATGTTCTTGTCACAGCCACCAATAGCGACGAAGGCATCTACGTTGTGACCACCCATTGCCGCCTCGATAGAGTCTGCGATGATATCACGAGATGTCAAAGAGAAACGCATACCAGGCGTTCCCATGGCAATCCCGTCCGCTACAGTGATAGTCCCAAACTGCACAGGCCAAGCACCTGCCGATTTGACACCTTCTTTGGCTAATTTCCCAAAGTCATGCAAGTGGATATTACATGGTGTATTTTCCGCCCAAGTCGAAATCACTCCTACAATCGGTGTTTCAAAGTCCTTATCTGTCATACCAGTCGCACGAAGCATGGCACGGTTAGGTGATTTTACCATACTGTCATAAATGCTACTGCGGTGACGTTTATCTAATTCAGTCATTTGTTCCCTCCCATTTCAGTTTTTACTATTATAGCACATTTTAAAAGCAATGAACAGAAGAAAATTCTTGAATTTTCAGAAAATTTCGATTACTTCAGGGGATGACCTTCTAATTTTTTCATCTTTTTTTGTCAAGTAACTTTACTTTACAAAAAAAATGTGTTATTCTAATATGGTTGATGAAAATCAGTAGATTGAATCGAATCTAAATACCTAAAGGAGAAATCAAAATGGCAGTACCTGCACGTCGCACTTCAAAAGCGAAGAAAAACAAACGTCGTACACACTACAAAGTAACAGCTCCATCTGTAAACTTTGACGAAACTACTGGAGATTACTCAC
>NZ_JAJNSC010000024.1:0-54875 GCF_027497975.1 Streptococcus sp. SM5
TTAAAGAATACCAATGGGTTGCAGACGGTTTGACTCTTGCAGGTCGTATGCTTCCAGGTCTTGGATTCGCTATCTTGCTTCGTTACCTTCCAGTTAAACGTAACCTTCACTACCTTGCTATGGGATTTGGTTTGACAGCTATGTTGACTGTTCTTTACTCAAACGTACAAAGTCTTGGTGGAGCAGTTGCAGGTGTTATCGGTACTCTACCTAAAGATGTTGCTGAAAAAATTGGTTTCGTGAACAACTTCAAAGGTTTGTCTATGATTGGTATCTCTATCGTAGGTATCTTCCTTGCAGTGCTTCACTTCAAAAATAGCCAAAAAGTAGCTGTAGCAGCACCTTCTACACCATCAGAAAGTGGGGAAATCGAAGATGACGAATTCTAATTACAAACTTACAAAAGAAGATTTTAATCAAATCAACAAACGTAGCTTGTTTACTTTCCAATTAGGCTGGAACTACGAACGTATGCAAGCTTCTGGTTACCTTTACATGATCTTGCCTCAATTGCGTAAAATGTATGGGGATGGAACTCCTGAATTGAAAGAAATGATGAAAGTTCATACTCAATTCTTCAATACTTCACCATTCTTCCACACTATTATCGCTGGTTTTGACCTTGCCATGGAAGAAAAAGATGGAGTAGGTTCAAAAGATGCCGTTAACGGTATCAAGACAGGTTTGATGGGACCATTCGCTCCTCTTGGAGATACAATCTTCGGTTCACTTGTACCTGCTATCATGGGATCTATCGCAGCAACTATGGCTATCGCTGGCCAACCATGGGGTATCTTCCTTTGGATCGCAGTTGCAGTAGCGTATGACATCTTCCGTTGGAAACAGTTGGAATTTGCCTACAAAGAAGGGGTTAACCTTATCAACAACATGCAAAGTACTTTGACAGCTTTGATTGACGCTGCATCTGTACTTGGTGTCTTCATGATGGGTGCTCTTGTAGCAACAATGATCAACTTTGAAGTTTCTTATAAATTGCCAATCGGTGAAAAGATGATTGACTTCCAAGACATCTTGAACTCAATCTTCCCACGCTTGCTTCCAGCAATCTTTACTGCCTTTATCTTCTGGTTGCTTGGTAAGAAAGGTATGAACTCTACAAAAGCAATTGGTATCATCATTGCTCTTGCATTAGGTCTTTCATTCATCGGTAAATTCTTGCTTGGAATGGGCGCATAATTTATGGTTAAATCATTAATTTTGGTGAGTCATGGTCGCTTCTGTGAAGAACTTAAAGGTAGCACTGAAATGATCATGGGTCCACAAGACAATATTCATGCAGTGGCTCTTCTTCCAGAAGATGGTCCAGAAGAATTTACTGCGAAATTTGAAGCTGCTATTGAAGGTTTGGATGATTTCCTAGTCTTTGCGGATCTTCTCGGTGGAACACCATGTAACGTGGTCAGCCGTTTGATTATGGAAGGTCGTGACATCGAACTTTACGCAGGGATGAATCTTCCAATGGTGATTGAATTTATCAATGCGAGCCTTACAGGTGCAGATGCGGACTATAAGAACCGTGCTGCAGAAAGCATCGTTAAAGTTAATGACCTGTTAGCTGGCTTCGATGATGACGAAGATGAATAATACTCTTCGAAAATCTCTTTAAACCATACTAGTGTCGCCTTGCCGTAGGTATATGTTACTGACTGCGTCAGTTCTATCTGCAACCTCAAAACAGTGTTTTGAGCAACCTGCGGCTAGTTTCCTAGTTTGGTCCTTGATTTTCATTGAGTATAAGATGTGACAACGTGAAAATCGTTAGAGCATTTTATATAGAATATACATGGGAATGGGGCTTACTCCCATTCCCATATTTAATAGAAAAAGAGGGAATCAATGTTACATTATACAAAAGAAGACTTGATTGAATTGGGGGCAGAAATCACTACACGTGAAATCTACCAACAGCCTGATGTATGGAAAGAAGCTTTTGAATCTTATCAAGCAAAACGTGAAGAAATTGCAGCCTTCCTGCAAGAGATTGCGGATAAACATGACTATATCAAGGTTATCTTGACAGGTGCGGGGACTTCTGCTTATGTGGGAGATACCTTGGTACCTTACTTTAAGGAAGTCTATGACGAACGCAAATGGAATTTCAATGCTATTGCGACAACAGATATCGTTGCCAATCCAGAAACCTATTTGAAAAAAGATGTGGCGACTGTCCTTGTATCTTTTGCTCGTAGTGGGAACTCGCCTGAAAGTGTGGCGACTGTTGATTTGGCCAAAGCCTTGGTGGATGAGCTTTATCAAGTGACGATTACTTGTGCAGCGGACGGTAAGTTGGCTCTTCAAGCCCATGGTGATGAACGCAATCTTTTGCTTTTGCAACCAGCAGCCTCTAATGACGCTGGATTTGCCATGACTTCTAGCTTTACGTCTATGATGTTAACAGCTCTCTTGGTCTTTGATCCTACAGAATTTGCTGTGAAATCTGAACGTTTTGAAGTTGTATCTAGTCTTGCTTGTAAAGTTCTAGACAGTGCAGAAGATGTCAAAGAACTTGTTGACCTAGACTTTAACCGTGTCATCTACCTTGGCGCTGGTCCTTTCTTTGGACTTGCTCACGAAGCTCAGCTCAAGATTTTGGAATTGACAGCTGGTCAAGTTGCGACCATGTATGAAAGCCCAGTCGGCTTCCGTCACGGTCCAAAATCTCTTATTAACGAAGATACAGTTGTTTTGGTCTTTGGTACAACGACAGACTACACTCGTAAGTACGACTTGGACTTGGTTCGTGAAGTTGCTAGTGACCAGATTGCTCGTCGTGTTGTGCTTTTGAGTGATCAAGCCTTTGGCCTTGAAAATGTCAAAGAAGTGGCCCTTGGTTGTGGCGGTGTCTTGAATGATATTTACCGTGTCTTCCCTTACATTGTTTATGCCCAACTCTTCGCCTTATTGACTTCACTCAAGGTAGAAAATAAACCTGATACACCTTCTCCTACAGGTACCGTAAACCGTGTGGTACAAGGTGTTATCATTCACGAATATCAAAAGTAAGACTGCGTTTATAGATTCTTGATAAAGGGGTTTGTAAATCATACAAGTAAACCATAGATTGTCAATTCGCTTTCTATGGTTTGTTTGATTGAGAGAAATAGAAAAAGGAGAAGAGAATGAAAGCATACACAGAGCGTGTATTTGGAAATGTTGAGGGCAAGGATGTCTTGGCCTATCGCTTTGAGACGGACGGTGGCTACCAGCTTGAGGTTATGACTTATGGTGCGACTATCTTGCGCTATGTCACACCTGACAAGGCTGGAAATTTTGCCAATGTTATCTTGGGTTTTGATGATTTTGATAGCTATGTAGGCAATAGCCCCAAGCATGGAGCTAGCGTAGGTCCTGTGGCAGGCCGTATTGCAGGTGCGACCTTTGAGCTTAATGGCAAGAACTATGACCTTGAAGTCAACAATGCTAGCAACTGTAACCATAGTGGTTCAACTGGTTGGGATTCTAGTTTATTTGAATTGGTCGAGGTGAGCGACCATGGCTTGACCCTCTACACAGAGCGTACAGATGGGACAGGAGGATTTCCTGGAAATCTCAAGATTTGGATCAGTTACCACTTAGAAGAAACTGGTGCCTACGAAATCAGCTACAAGGTAACGACAGATCAGGATACGCTGGTCAATCCAACAAATCACAGCTATTTCAACTTGTCTGGTGATTTCACAAAGACGATTGACCGTCATGTCTTCCAACTAAACACAGAGGGGATTTACCCAATAGCTCCCGACGGTGTTCCTGCCAAAACTCCAGATGCCAATCGTGATGTGGTCAAACACATCTACAATGGTGCCTTGTTGAAGGATATCTTTGCAGAAGAAGATGAGCAAATCCAGCTAGTGTCTGGTTTAGACCATCCATTTGCCCTTCCTGCAGGTCATGACAATGCTGGTTTTCTTTATGACCAAAACTCAGGTCGCTTCCTGCTTTTCAAGACAGAGGCTCCATGCTTTGTAGTCTACACAGCAAACTTTGTGGATGAGAGTGTCATCATAGGAGGTCAGCCAATGGTACAGCACAATGGGATTGCACTTGAAGCGCAAGCTTTACCAGATGCCATTCACAGTGATCTCAAAGACCAAGTCATTCTTAAAGCCGGTCAAACCTTTACAAGCAAGACACGTTATGAGCTTGTTGTGAAATAAAAATTTAGAAATATGATAGGTGTTCCAGAAGTTAGGTATCTAATTTTAGGAATGCCTTTTATTATTCCCTTATTTGCATATCTATCCCTAGAATCTTTTAAAAAGTTGATGTATAATGGGAAGAGTTGTATATTTTGCTATAAATTAATATGCTAATTTAAAAATGTAAAAAGAGGGGAATATGAATTTCAAAACTAGTGGAGAAAAAAGACAGAATTTCTCATTGAGAAAATTGGCAGTTGGCCTTGTATCTGTAGCAGTTGCGTGTTTCTTTTTGATGGGAACTGGCCTACAGACTGTATCTGCCCAAGAATCTCATGCCGTTAATTATACTTATGTTTTAGAGTCGGATTTGACTGATGAAGAGAAGACTCTCTTAGTTACATCCCTACCACAAGTAGCGGAAGAAACAGATGCTACCTACTATCTTGTTTATCGAGCAAATCAAGTACTACCCAACACAGGAGCTAGCTCTTCTCTAGGAACTGCTGCCTTAGTGGCAGGCCTTAGTTTATTGATTGTAGTAGTTCTTAAGGGACGTGATGGCAAGAGTAAGATTAGTCGATTCTTGTTAGTAACCAGTCTAGGAAGCCAGTTGCTGTCTCCAACTGTCCTTGCCTTGACTAGCGAAACACTAGCTGCTTATAACACTCAACTATCGGTTCAGGCAGGAGATGCCTTGCCAGCCCCGGTTGATATTCCTGGTTATACATACATAGGATATGTGAAAAATAAAGTAGACGTTGTTAAGCAATCAGATAAACAGAAGGCGCATGACAGCAAGTCTAACTTAGAAAATGTAGATAGCTCAACGATAGAGGAACAACAAGGAGGAACACCTTCTCCTATAGAGTCTCAACTACAAAAAAACAATGAAACTGTAGTGCAAGCAAAGGGGAGCCAAGAGCCGGGTCATGAGGGCGATGCCCTAGTTCAACCCGTTCAACCGACTTATACAGAACCCGTTAGCACCCAAGGAACACAAGAGTCAGGTCATGAAGGCGAGGCTCTAGTTCAACCCGTTCAACCGACTTATACAGAACCCGTTAGCACCCAAGGAACACAAGAGTCAGGTCATGAAGGCGAATCCCTAATCCAAGCAGAGCAGCCGTCTTATACAGCCCCAATTAGTACCCAAGGTACGCAAGAGCCAGGTCATGAGGGCGATGCCCTAGTTCAACCCGTTCAACCGACTTATACAGAACCCGTTAGCACCCAAGGTACACAAGAGTCAGGTCATGAAGGCGAATCCCTGGTTCAATCAGAACTACCAGTTTACACAGGTCCTCAGGAGGGAGCTCCAGTTGAGCCAACAGTGCCAAAGTCTACAGAAGTTGTTAGCAGTAAGGGCACGCAAGAGCCCGGCCATGAGGGTGAAGCCTTAGTTCAACCCGTTCAGCCATCTTACACAGCTCCAATTAGTACCCAAGGTACGCAAGAGCCCGGTCATGAGGGCGAGGCTCTAGTTCAACCAGTTCAACCAGCCTACACAGCATCGATCAGTACTCAAGGCACACAAGAGTCAGGTCATGATGGTGAGGCTCTAGTTCAACCAGTTCAACCAGCGTATACAGATCCAATCAGCACTCAAGGTACCCAAGAGTCGGGTCACGAGGGTGAGGCTGCTGTAGTAGAGACTCTTCCTGAACTGCCTTTGACAAGCAATCACCGTACAGTAACAGAAACCATTCCTCATGAAACTGAAGAAATTGAAGATGCGACTATCTTAAAAAATCATCGAGAAATTGCTCAGGAAGGAAAAGACGGTTTACGGACAATCGAGTATGAAGATTATCTCGTAGATGGTAAGGTGGAAGCTAGCAAGGAAATCTCACGTACAGAAGTAGAACCAACCAAAGAGATTGTCAAGGTTGGCAGTCTTGTTAAAACCAAACCAACAGTTGAAATCACCAATCTTGTTAAAGATGAGAGCAAAAAAGCAGTAGCAGTCAACTACCGCTTAGATGACCCAACGTCTGCTTTTGTTAAGGCCAAGGCCCAAATTTTTCAAAATGGAACACTGATTAAAGAAGTGGATTTGAAAGATTTATCCGTTCAGCAAACGATTGATGGTTTGGACTACTATACTCCTTATACAATTAAGACTTATCTAACCTATAATCTAGGTCAATCTGATCAGGAAAGTACAGAAGTATTGACGAAAGATTTTCAGTTAGACTATAAGAAAATTGAAATCAAAGATATAGATGAGGTTGGTCTCTATGGTAAGGAAGATGGTCACTACCGTCGTTATCTGAACCTATCAGAAGTACCAAGCGACTTGTCACCTTATTTTGTCAAAGTCAAATCAGACAAGATGAAGGAAATGTTGTTACCAGTTAGCTCTATTAAGGAAACAGCTGATGGGAAATATAAGGTAACCGTTGCCTTCAACGAACTGGTTCAAGAGGAAGGTTCAGCATACAAGGATAACTATAGCTTCACAGTGGATAAGCAAAAACTTGCCAAGGATGGAGTTTATACTTCCTTCAAGAAACTGGTTGCTGCCATGCAAGGCAATCTCGCTGGAACCTTTAAACTGGGGGCTGATATGACAGCCGATGAGGTATCCTTAGCTAAGGGACAAACCAGCTATGTGACAGGTAATTTCACTGGTCATCTTATCGGTACGAGTGATGGGAAGCCATTTGCGATTTATGACCTGAAGACAGCCTTGTTTGATAATTTGACCAAGGCTACTGTGCAAGATATTGACCTTAAAGCAGTAGCGATTAAGAGTCAAGATGACACAGCCAGCCTAGCAAAAGTAGCTACTAATAGTCAGATTAGTAATGTAGCTGTAGAAGGTCAATTGACAGGTAGCAAGTCAGTTGCAGGTTTGGTAGCGAAGGCTCAAGATACAGAAATTACTAATAGTTCCTTTACAGGTAGCATTCAGGCCAAGCATACGGATGCTTCTCCTTACTATGTGGGAGGTATAGCAGGACTCTTATCTGGTAATAAGGCTAAGATTGATAAGGTAGCTGTTGATACAAGTATTTCTAGCAATGCCCGCAACAATGACCAATTTGCTGGAGGTATTGTAGGGAAAGTTCAAAGTGGTGCTTTGGTCTCTCATGCACTAGCAAGTGGAACCATCCTCAATACGACAACCTATCCACGTGTCGGAGGTATAGCTGGCTCTACATGGCAAAATGGTCGTATCCATCATGTCGTTAGCATGGTTAATACTGGAGATGGTTATGGCATCACAGGAGACCAATATAAGGGAGCGGACATCAAAGATGCTAGCACTGTTGTTGAGAACAAGAAGGCCGATTTTTATGCGACTCCAATCACCCAAGATCAGGCTAGAGAAAAGGTCCAGTCTTATGGTATGACAGTGACACTAGACGATACAGGTCAAACGCTAAAGGACAATCAACGAAGTGTGGACTATACTCAGTTAAGTCAAGGCCAAGCTAGTCGAAAAGTTGCTTATCACAATATCGAGAAATTGATGCCTTTCTACAACAAAGAGTTAGTGGTTCACTATGGAAATCAAGTCGATCCTACTGATAAGCTCTATACCACAGAACTGCTGGATGTTGTACCAATGAAGGACAATGACATCATCACAGATATTCAGGCCAATAAAGCAGTTATCAATAAGCTTATGTTGCATTTTGCTGATAATACAATCAGTTATCTAGATGTCAACTACAAAGAAAACTTCAAAAACACACAAATTGCAGAGTACAGTATAGCAGGTAAAAACTTTATATTTACACCAGAGGCCTTTTTATCTGACTATACGAAAGTGACCGATCAGGTTTTAGCAGATTTGCAAGGGGTCAAATATGACTCAGCAGCCATGAGAAAAGTCCTTGGTATTGAGGCAGATGCTTCACTTGATCCACTATATTTGGATAAAGAATTTGAAAAAGTCAAGGCCAATATCGGTGAACATCTCCGTAAAGTACTAGCCATGGACAAGTCTATCAATACGATGGGAGATAGTGTAGCAACCTACATCAGTGAGAAAATCAAGAATAACAAGGAAGCTTTCTTGCTTGGTTTGACCTACCTCAATCGCTGGTACAATATCAACTATGATCACATCAATACCAAGGACCTCAATACCTATAAATTTGACTTTGACGGCAATAGCAAAGCTTCAACCTTGGATACCATCATTGCCCTAGGTCAGAGCGGTATGGAAAATCTCAAGGCATCAAATAATACAAGTGCCTATGAAACAACGTTGGCCGCTGCAAAAGGTCGTAAGACAGTGACTGATTTACTAGAGTCTTACAGAAAACTCTTCCTACCAATTAAAACCAATAATGAATGGTTGAAGACAAATAGCAAGGCCTATATTGTAGAGAGCAAATCAGCTATTCCAGAAGTGCGTGCCAAACAAGAGTCAGCTACACCGGATAGTAAATATACACTGGGAGTCTATGACCGTATTACGGCCCCAAGTTGGAAATTAAAAAACATGCTCCTACCGCTATTAACGTTGCCAGAAGAGGATGTTTATGTGATTTCAAACCTTTCTACCTTGGCCTTTGGTGGCTACGAACGCTACCGTGACCGTGTCAATAATACAGTCTTGTCAGGAGAAGAACTGCGTCAGTATGTTCGTGCTAAGGTCAACCAGTCGGCTGAATGGCAACGAGACCACTACGATATCTGGTACCATCTCCTTTCACCGGAATACAAAGAAAAACTCTTCCGTTCGATCATGGTTTCAGATGGCTTTGGTATGAAAGATAGCAATAGCAAGTATTATTGGGCTACCCTGTCTGATAAGACCATTGATTCGATCTACAACTTCTTTGGACCAACTGGTAAGTGGTATGGGGAAAGTAAGGGAGCTGGAGCTTATGCCAACGGTTCTGAGGTTCACTATGTCAGCGACCGCTTGTTGGATAAATACGGAACATCTGTCTATACTCATGAAATGGTTCACAATTCTGACGGACATATTTACTTTGAAGGAAAAGGTCGTCGTGAAGGATTGGGAGCAGAGTTGTATGCCCTAGGTCTGTTACAATCTGCTGACAACCTAGATAAGGATGCTATTGTCTTGAATACCCTCTATAAAGGGGATAAGGATTCACCAACTCGCTTGCATACTTATGACCCGACAAGCCGCTTTACATCAGCGGCAGCCTTGCAAGAGTATGTTCACGGTATGTACGATGTCTTGTACACCTTGGACGCTATGGAAGCCAATGCCATTTTAACTAAGTCTAACGATGTTAAGAAAAAATGGTTTAGAAAAATAGAGAATTTCTACATTGAGGACAAGTACCATAAACAAACGCATGCAGGAAACTCTGTTCGTCCACTGACAGATACAGAAGTAAGCAAACTAACCAGTCTCAATGCCTTGATTGACAATGATATCATCAACCGTCGGGCTTACCGTGATAAGAGCGACTATACTCGTAATGGCTATCATCTTATCAGTATGTTCTCACCGATTTATGCGGCCCTTAGCAATCCAAAGGGTGCGCCTGGTGATGTCATGTTTAGAAAGACAGCCTACGAATTATTGGCAGAAAAAGGTTACCAAGATGGTTTCTTACCATATGTATCGAACCAATATGCAGAAGAAGCTAAACGCAATGGGGACATTACCTATTCAGATTGGCTCCGAAAAGATGTGGGACTCATCACTGATAGCCTCGTCTTGAAAAATGTCTTTGCCAACAAATATGGTTCATGGGCTGAGTTCAAGAAGGATATGTTTGATCAACGTATTCGGAAGCAAGACCAGTTGAAACCAATCACCATTCAGTACGAACTTGGTGTACCAAACAGCAGCAAGGAGATTACAATTCGTTCAGCAGCTCAAATGCAAGAACTCATCGATCAAGCAGTGGCAAAAGATGTGGCTAATATTGACCGTACGACAAGCCATGCTCCTGCAAGCTGGGTACATCTCTTGAAACAAAAAATCTATAATGCCTACCTACGTAGCACAGATGATTTCAGAGAATCGATTTATAAATCATAAGAAAACTCCCTCAAGCTATCCTGCCTAAGTCAGTCTATCTTGCAGATGGTCGGTCTTTGTGATAGAATAGCATAAAGTCCTTTTGAGGGGGAACTTGCTAGGAAATCCCCAAGCATTGTAACGGATGAACTACCCTCGCCTTTTTGTGAGGGTGGTTTTTCGTTTGTAAACAGAAAATAATAGAGAAAGAGTGTATAGCATGTCGAGAATTATCACTATCCATCCAGCCAAGGAAATCCATCGCTACGGTTTTGAGAGCACTCAGGCCTATCGCGCTCGCATAGCCCGACATTTGGGTCTGGAGTATGTCCACATAGTGTCGAGCCCTCAGCTTCGTCCTGACTGGAAGAAAGACTTGATCAAGTTAGGATTTTTAGAAAAAGAATTGCTCTGCGTTCCTCATAGCTTTTCAGATATGGGGCATGCAGATTTGACTGTAAGACCAGAAAGTCTAACACTAGCAGACGGAGATCAGGTCGAGCTCAATGAAGATGGCTTTGTGGCCTCTGTTACCCTTGGAGATGGCTCTGGAAGATATTACTATACCAAGGGACCTTTCTTGTTTGAAGATTTCAAGGAAAAGGAACTTCGTTGGTATCATGAAAATGGAGAACTGGCTCTTGAAGGACGCTATATCGATCCTTTCAAAGAACCCTCACCTGTCACCATCTTTTATCCAGAGTATATCTACCGCATTGAGGGAGAAATTTGTTCTGAGGAAGACTTGCTGGTCAAGTTCCTAGCTAGATGGGCTCAGCAAACCGACCTCTTTATCCGTGACCAACAAATCGTTCCCAAACCTAGCCTCTGGCGTTACATGGAAAACACGGATAAAAATTACTATGAAGTTGTCCATGAAAATATCATGCGAGACTTACGCCTCGCCAATCTACGCAAGGCAAACAGATATCTAGTTGCCAGTGAAAAGTTGACAGAAAGCTTGGCGCAAGAAGGTTACCAGACAAGATTCCTGCCACCCATGTTTACAGAAAAACTAGGTCAGCTAAGAAAAATCGGACCTGTTTTGGACTATTGCTTAGTGGGGCATATGGGAGAAGGCAAGAATGTTGAGTTTGTCATCGAAGCCTTTATCGAACTCTACAAACGTGGCTCCAAGTCCCAGATTACCTTTTATGGTGGTACAGAGGAGCGTCTGGAGGAACTGCGCAATCGCTACGACCTGCCACCAACCATTCACTTTAAAGGTATCGTTAACGAAGTGCCTTATCATCTGCACCAATGCTATCTGTCTGCAAGTTACACAGAGTTATTTGCCAATGCCTGTGTTGAAGCCTTGAGTCAAGGTTTGTTAGCCTTGTTATCGGATGTGGATATTGCTCATCGTTTCTATGCTGGCCAGTCCAATGCCATCAACTTGTTTAAAACCAAATCAGAGTTGATTCAAAAGATAGAAGAGATGGAACAGCCTGATTTTTATCTATTAAATGAAAAAAATCTAGCCTTAGCCTCTCGCTATTCTCTGGAAAAAGTAGCTCACATATACAGAGAACTATTAGATAGGAACTTCTAGGATGTTGGGAATTCTAGCTACCCTCTCGCTTTATTTCTGCTTGATTTCCTGGATTGCCTATCGGAAAAAAGGGAGTGAAGAGGACTATTATCAGGTTAAGAAAGCTGTTCCAGTGACAGTTCTGGCCTTCTCAGTCTTTGCGACTTTGCTCAGTCCCATTTCCTTTCTGACTCTGGTGGGGAATGCCTATACAGGCAGGTCCTATCTCTGGTTTGCCCAGTGTGGTATCTTTCTAGCCATTCCACTAGCTCATCGCTATTTTCTGCCCCTCTATCAAAAGGGAAACTATGAGACAGCCTATCATCTTTTAGAGGACAAGTTTCAATCGACTGGCATTCGTTCACTGGCCTCAGGTCTTTTCATTCTCTACCAGTTGGGGCGAATAGCAGTGGTGACCTACTTGTTGTCTCAGGCCTTAGCGCCCTTTATCCCTATCAATCAGCTGATCTTGTCTGGTTTACTCCTTCTTTTGACGGTCTATTATCTGGCAAGGGGTGGTCTCTTGGTTGTGCTGTGGACGGACTTCTTTCAAGGCTTGGTCCTACTGGCTATATTGGCCCTATTTCTACCAAGAATTGCCCAATCTGGTTTAGTCGTGAATATCAGTCAACAGCTATCTCACTTTGCAGAGACGCTGGATGGGCAGACGGTCTTTATCTTAGTTGCAGGAGCAGGTTTTAGTAGCTTGTTTTCCTACGTTTCCTCGCAGGATATCGTCCAACGTTTTAATAGCAAAATGGGGCGTCAGAAGATTGGAAAAATCTTATGGCTACAGGGACTCTTGTCCTTTGGGATTGCCAGTTTGCTGTATCTGATTGGCTGCTTGATTCGTCAGGAAAATTTCGCTACCACATCGACTAATCCTGTTCTCATCGCTTACGCTCGGGAAGGTCTGGCACCTTGGTTTGGTGGTTTTATCATGCTGGCTCTCTTGGCAGCAGGCCAATCCACAGTTTCATCCAGTATGAATGCAATCGTGACCTGCTTGAAGTTGGATTTTGCTTGGTCAAAGATTCGCTGGTCGCCAAGTATTCTATCCTTTGTCTTAGCAGGTCTGTCCTGGCTCCTCTGTCTCTTGCTCATGAATGCAGAAATCTACTCTATCTACGAATGGATTAACGGTTTTATGGGTCTGACTTTAGGTGTGATAGGTGGATTGTACCTCTTGGTTTTACTCCTCAAAAGACCGAACTTACAGTTAGCCAAAATCTATCTGGTCTTTAGTCTAGGAGGCTTGGTTCTCTATCATTACAGTGGCCTTTTTGCCAACCCCAATCCTTGGTTAAATAGCATCATTACTACTTTATCTGCTCTTTTTATCTCATTTCTAGGAAGACTATATGAAAGCAACATCTAAACCCATAGCCGTCATTTTGATCCGTTCGGGTTCACGCGGCTTAGTAGATAAAAATATCAAACCGCTTGCAGGCAAACCCTTGGTTTTCTATACCATAGAAGTCGCTCTAGCCTCCAAGCTATTTAGTGATATCTGGGTCTCATCAGACTCACTAGCCTATCTAGAACTCTGTCGTCAAGCCTATCCAGAGATTCGTTGTGTCCACAGACCAAAAGAATTGGCCTTGGCAACAACCTCTAGCTTAGAAACCTTACGAGACTTTTTACAGCCCTTTGAGGAAGAGCAAGTCTTTGTAAATCTACAGGTGACTTCACCTCTTAGAGAGGTAGAGCACCTCATCGAATCCTATCAACTTTACTGTCAGTCTGGCGCTGACCATTTGATTTCCTGTGTCAAGGCGGACAAGAGTCGCAGTCTTTTCTTGCAGCTAGGGGAGTCAGCTTTTATCCGTCCGCCTCAGGTTTCCAAGCACTATGCTCGGCAAAAAGAGCCTATCTATTACTATCCCAATGGTAGTATCTGGATTTCTCGCAAGGACCTTTACCTACGAGATGAGACCTTTTACACGGATAAGACAGTAGCATATGAAATGCCCAAACTCTATTCTTATGATATCGACGATGCCTTGGACTTTGAAGTCGTTGAGACCTTGCTGCAACATCACCACCTAGGAGAATCAAAGAGATGAAACACCTCATCATTGCCACAACGCCCTTGCAGGCCAAGATTGCCCAGCATATCAAGAGACTCTATCCTAATCAGGACTTTGTCAGCCTTTATGTCAGTCCTGTCAAAAATGCCCGTCAGGAGCATTATGCCAAGGATTTTGACCATGTTCATTATCCTCAAACGACAGAGGACTTGGCTCAGATTTGTCAGGAGCTTGCCGGCGACTATGACACCATTTTTTATGCTAGCTTTGACAATAGCTTGATTCTGGACTTGGTTGCTAGTTCAAATTACCAGCACCTCATGAGTTTCGATGATGGCTATGCGGATATTTACCCTTTGGGAATGTATGCCCTCCCTCTTCAACCCAGTCAGGTGGGTTCTCTGGGCTTGACCAGAGATGACTTGATTGAGCGGACGGAAAAGCACTATACCCTCTATCGCAGTAACTACCATGTCGTAGCTAGAGAGAAACTAGTCTATCTGGAGCATTTTTTTGACCTGTCTCAAGCACCCGTCTCAAATGGTAAGACGGTCAAGGTCCTGCTGGGACAAAAGTTCTCCGAAGAGGACGACAAGATCTCCATCCGCTTTATCAGTACCTATGCCAAGGCCTTGGACATTGACCTCTATCTCCCCCATCCCAAGGAAACCTTCACTATCCCTGATGTGACCTACTTGGAGACGGAGCTCATCTTTGAAGATGTCCTAGCCCAACTCTTTCAAGAATATGAGTTCGTTCATGTCTATCACTTCACTTCGTCGGTCAGCCTGCACTTAAAAGACCTGCCTCATGTGACCATTACAGGTATTTCTCTCCCCTACTATGAGGACCGTCAAAAAGAATTGCGACGCTTAGGTTGTCAGTTCGAAAGGGTTTCACTTGGCTGGTAGCATAAATGTATATTTTAAAATATGTAAATCCATACGCTATATGGATTTTTTATATATAAATATAGCAAAAAACTATAGTTTGAATGATCAAAAAGTATTCAAATTCCTTGTATAAGAGGTTTTAAAGTGTTAAAATTAAGTGTCTAATTTTGAAGTTTTCAAGCAAGTATTAGCATAATAACAGCTTAAAAATAAAAATTATACAATAAAAAAAGGATGATGAAGATGTTTATAAATAAAAAAGAAAAATTTTCCATTCGTAAGTTTAAAGACGGTCGTTCAGACTCAGTCAAAATCGGTACAGTCGGTCTGATTGTCGGTGCAGCCCTTGCAATGGCAGGACAACCCCATATTGCAGAAGCAGCGATGACAGAAAACAGCGACAACACAACAACGATCTCAAATGATAAGGGGTCAGTAATTGTAGATACAGCTAATATTGAGAACCCAGATGCAGGTAGGGCATTTTCAACTGATCCAACTGCAGAGGGAACAAATACAATTACTAAAACAGGAAAAGTAGATTACAAATACGTAACTGCTGAAGGTAATACTGTTCTAGAAGAAAATAAAAACCAAAATTCTGGTGCTGATAAAACAATCGAAACAACATACGATGTATACGGTAAATCAGGAGAAGTTTTCAAAGGAACTACAGGTGGTGATGCAGAAGATAGCGACCTAAACGACGCTAAAGAAAATGGTAAGAAAGAAACTATCGAAAAAGATGGGAAGACTTACCACTTAATCGGAGAACCTAAAGTTGAAACTACTGGAAACGGTGGAGGAGTATACTCTGACACAACTCTAGGTGATGTAACTGCGAAATTGACTCCAGAAGGGTTAAGTAACGCAGAAGGTAAAATCACTTATGATACTGTAAAACCTGGTGGAAAAGCTTGGATTGTTGAACAAACAGGAAAAGGAACATATGGTAAATATGTACAAGCTGATTCAGGTGCAATCACTTCTGATGCTAAGATGATAGAAGCTTTCAAAGCTGGAGAAGCAACAGCAAAAAACTTCAATTCAGCGAACGTAACGGCTGATGGAGGAATCAAAGAAGGAGATTATGTTTTCGTCCTTGAGAAAAATACCTATGTAACAGCTAAAACTGAGAGTTTCTCTTTAACAGCACAGATACAATTGTCATCTAGTGATAATGTAGCAGATGATAAAGATGGAACTGGGGCTACTTTAAATAGAACATATGCAATGGTACAAAACTTTAAAGCGGCTCCAGATACTTTAACAGGAGAAGCAAACAAAACTCTTGTAAAAAACTATCTTGCATATCTTCAAGAAAAAGGATTTGAAGATAACCTCCTTAATTTCAAACGATATATTACTTTAGGAATGGCGGCAAAAACTGGTGGTCCTCTGGAGATTAGTGCTGATAAGGGAGATCAAGTTGATGATAAAGGAAGACCTACAAGTGATATAACAGCTGATATAGCAAGCGTTACTGATCAAGAAACAAGTACTTTAGAAGATAGTAGTGATTTTCTTCTTAAATTTTCTGATCCTTCGCCGGAAGTTGAAGAGTATTCTTACCGTGATGAAATCACTCCACTTCGTGCATATCGTTTAGCAAGTGGTACTACTACAATCACTTATACTTATGCAGAAGAAAAAACTCGTGAAGTCGAGAAAAAAGGTTCTGTAGTCGTTAACTACCAAACAGAAGACGGAGTAGAATTAAAAGCTCCTTACACTGATACTCCTGAGACAGTAGCTGAAGTAGTAACTGAGCATTACTATGTTGATGCTGATGGACAAGAAGTAGTTGTAGAAGACAAAACTGTTAGAACGCCTAAAAACGTAGCGTACAACACTAAGAAAAATGAAACTGAAAAACCTCAAAAACTTACAGATGCACAAGGAAATGTTTACTACCTTAAAGCAGATGCTACAAAAACAGCTGTAAATGATGTAGAAAAAGACGCTCCAGCTGAAGAAGGTACAGTAGTAGAAGGTGTTACAAAAGTAACGTACATCTATGAAAAAGCTGGATCGGTCATCGTTAACTACAAGACTGTAGATGGAACAGCTCTTACAGGTACAGTAGTAGACGAAGATGGAGCTGGTAAAACTGTGGAATCAGGTGCTAAAGACATTGATAACGGTAAACCAGGTTCAGCTTATAACACTGCAGATAACGGAATGAAACCAACACGTATTAAAACTGCAGACGGGAAAGTTTACCAACTAGAATCAACTGAAGGTCAAGAAACAGGCGAAGTAGTAGCTGGAGAAACTAAAGAAGTAACATATGTTTATAAAGAAGTTAAAGGTAATGTAGTTGTTAAGTATGAAGATACTGAAGGTAACTCACTTGCTGATGACGAACAAGATGAAACAGATGCTTCTCTAGATGTTAAATACGATACAGCAGACCACAAAAAAGACGAAATCACTAAAGATGGTGTTAAATATTACTTAACAGCTAAAGAGTTGAAAGACGGTTCTAAACCAGCTACTGGTGATGTCGTTGAAGGTACAACTACAGTAACTTATGTTTACGAAAAAGCAGGACAAGTAGTCGTTAACTACCAAACAGAAGATGGAACTCCATTAGTAGGTGTTGATGCAGCTGGTGCAAATGTTGCTTCAGGTGCAAAAGACACTGTAGACGGACGTCCAGGATCAGACTACAACACTGCGGATAACGATATGAAACCAACTCGTATCACAACTGCAGAAGGTAAAGTCTACGAACTAGTACCAACAGCAACTAAAGGTGATGAAACTGGTAAAGTTGTAGCGGGTGAAACGAAAGAAGTAACCTACGTTTATAAAGAAGTAACTGGTGATGTAGTCGTTCACTACGTTGATACAGAAGGTAACGTAATCGCTGAAGACAAAGAAGATACGAAAGGTGCTTCTCTAAACGCTAAATACGATACAACTGATAACAAACCAGAGAAAATCGAAAAAGACGGAACTGTTTACTACTTAACAGAAAAAGCTGTCAAAGACGATTCTAAACCAGAAAACGGAGACGTAGTAGAAGGTAAAACTGAAGTAACTTATGTTTACGAAAAAGCAGGACAAGTAGTCGTTCACTACACTGATGACAAAGGTAACACGATTCAAGTGGATGCTGTTGATACCAAAGACGGCAAACCAAACGCTGACTACAACACTGCTGATAACGATATGAAACCAAACCGTATCACTACTCCAGAAGGAAAAGTATACGAGTTAATCCCTCAATCAACTAAAGGTGATGAAACAGGTAAAGTTAAAGCTGGTGAAACTACAGAAGTAACTTACGTCTACAAAGAAATCACTGGTAATGTAGTCGTTCACTACGTTGATACAGAAGGAAACACATTAGCTGACGATACGAAAGATGTAGAAAATGGATCACTGAGTGAGAAATATGATACAACTGACAACAAACCAGCTAAACTTGAAAAAGATGGTACTGTTTACTACTTAACAGCTAAAGAATTGAAAGACGGTTCTAAACCAGAAAACGGTGCTGTTGTAGAAGGAACTACAGAAATCACTTATGTATACGAAAAAGCAGGAAACGTTCTTGTTCATTACGTAGACGAAGCTGGAAACACACTTCAAGCAGATGCTGTTGATACTAAAGACGGTAAACCAGGAGCTAAATACGATACTTCTGACAACGACATGAAACCAACTCGTATCACTACTTCAGAAGGTAAAGTATACGAATTAGTACCAGCATCAACTAAAGGTAACGAAACTGGTGATGTTGAAGCAGGTAAGACTACAGAAGTAACATATGTGTACAAAGAGGTTAAAGGAAACGTAGTCGTTCACTACACTGATGAAGCGGGTAACACAATCGCTGAAGATGTTAAAGATACGACTGACGGATCAGTAAGCTCAGCATATGACACAACTGATAACAAACCAGCAACAATCACTACAAAAGATGGTAAAGTATATGTACTTGTACCAACTTCAACTAAGGGTGAAGAGTCTGGTAAAGTAACCGAAGGAACTACAGAAGTAACTTACGTTTATAAAGATGCCAAAGAAGAAGCTTCTAAAGCAATCGATAAAGCTTTGTCTGAAAAAGAAAGTAAGATCAAAGAAAATCCTGAGTTAACAAACGAAGAGAAAGAAAAAGCGATTGAAGAAGCTAAGAAAACAGCTGAACAAGCTAAGAAAGCATTGGAAGAAGCGAAAACTCCTGAAGATGTAGAAAAATCTACTACAAAAGGTAAAGAAGAAGTAGAGAAAACTCCTGTTACTCCAGAAGACAAACCAAAAGCGAAAGAAGCGATTGATAAAGCTCTAGAAGATAAAGTGAAGAAGATTGATGAAAATCCAAACTTGACTCCAGAGCAAAAAGAAAAAGCTAAAGAAGAAGCTAAGAAAGAAGCTGAGGAAGCTAAGAAGGCTATCGAACAAGCTAAAACTCCAGAAGAACTTCAAAAAGTTTTAGAAAAAGTCGATCCTAAAGCTGCAGAAGAGCTCGCTAAGAACAAAGCCAAAGAAGATGCTAAAAAAGCAATCGATAAAGACTTGGAAGAAAAAATCAAAAATATTGATAAAGATCCAAGCTTGACTCCTGAGCAAAAAGAAAAAGCTAAGGAAGAGGCTAAGAAAGAAGCTGAGAAAGTTAAGAAATCAATTGAAGAAGGTAAGACAACTGAATGGGTAGACGAAAAAGGAAACCCAATCAAACCTGAAACACCAGGAACACATCCAGCAGGCTCTACACCTAACTATGAACTAGTAGGAACAGTTACAAACCAAGAAACAGGCAAAGTAACACACATCTTTAAACCAGTAACTAAAGAAGGAAAAACTACAGTTTGGGTAGACGTAAATGGTAAACCATTGAAACCACTAGCTGAAGGTGATAATCCAGCTGGAGAGATTCCAGGATATGCATTGGTAGATACAATAAAAGTTGAAGGAACTGGTAATGTCATCCACGTATTTAAACGTACTACAAATGGCAGACCTCAAAAAGAAGGTTCTACAGATGGAGGATCACTCATTCCATCTCAACCAGGTTCTCCAGCAAGACCTTCAACAAATTCAACAAATCCGGTGAGACCGACAGACCCAAGTCAACCAGAAACTCCAGTAGTTCCTGCAGACCCAAGTCAGCCAGCAACACCGGCTAACCCAGCAACACCAGCTAATCCGGCTAACCCAGCTGCTCCAGCAACTCCAGCGATGCCATCGGCACCAGTAAATGGTGAAGCACCACAAGCTCCAGCGGCTTCATCAGAAGCTAAAGGACAAGCTGAACTTCCAAACACTGGTACAGAAGACAATGCTCGCCTAGCAGCACTTGGACTTCTTGGAGTATTGAGCGGATTTGGACTTGTTGCTCGCAAGAAAAAAGAAGACTAATCTGGATTAGATTTTCTGACAAGAATAAGGAGTAGGATATCATATCCGCTCCTTTTTTTGTTGGTATATAAATAAAAAGGAGAAAAAAGGAAAAATAGTATTATGAAAAAGAAATGGGTGTTAGGGTTGGCTATGGCTCTGTCAGTAACCTGCTTGACTGCTTGTAGTTCAATTGCTTTACCAGAGCCTTTGAAAAACTTTTTTGGTGGCTCTAAGGAGCAGGCTGAGACAAAGGCAGAAGACCTTTATAAGAGTGTTTTTGAGGATTATGAGGTTATCTTGTCTTCTGGTAAGAAACAGGCTCCAGAAATCGAAGCCAAGCTTCACAAATCTGACCATATGATAAACTCATGGGTTATCGAAGCAGCTGCAGCAGATCCTTCAAAACAACGTTATACTTTCCTAGATTTAGATGGAGATGGTCAGTCTGAAATGTTGGTAGGTAGCCAAACCGCAGGGAAGAATTACTTTTTTACAGGTTTGTATTATCTCAAAGAAGGTCAACCAACCCTGCTAGCAGAGGGTTATGTAGCAGGGCATGGTGGTGCTCGTAGCTCGATGAAGTTCTTTAAGACAGGTGAGGTTTTGGCATTGACTTGGTCTTCTGGATCAGGTGAAGGGGAAGGAACTCTTTACAAACTAGAAGGTGCCAAGGGGCCTACAAAAGTAGATAGCAAGTCTATCAAGATTACGGATAAGAAATTGCTTGAGAACTTTGGTAAATCAGAAGCTGACGAAGTTACGGCAGACAAGTTTACATGGGAAGAGTTTAAATTTACCCCAGCTAAGGAAGAAACGAGTGCTAGCTCTTCCTCTTCCTCTTCTTCTAAATCGGAAGCAAGTAGTAGCAGTACTAGCAGTTCATCGAGTGAAAGCAAGAAAGAAGTTAAGGAAACGACTCCTTCCAAAACAGAAGAAACCGGTTCTTGGACAGCTGATAAATCTGCTGCTTTAGCAAGCTTTATGAAGAGTTGGGGTGATGAAATGGGTCAGCCTAACTATCAAAAAGGAATCGCAGTCGGTAACATCAGAGCCGACATGCTTTACTGGAAAGATGGTAGTAAACTAGATGCGGAATATTCAAAAACAGGTAGTGGTACTGCCAAATATCGCATTGTAGAGACCTACAGTAATTGGGATAACTATCCAACCGTTCACAATTACTTCTTTGCTATTACAGACACTGGCGAAGGAATCGTTTTCCACTCACCAACGACCAATGGTGACAAGATGTATCTCAATCCCACAGAAAACGTTGATTTGAGAAATAACTTTGCTAGTCTAGTAAAATAAATACAAAACAATCCTAGAAGATTTTTTCTGGGATTGTTTTTGCTGAGGGAGATACTTCGAGTTGTTTGGCTTGACTTTCTTGATGGAAATTATATAATAGTTGAAACAAAAATAGTTACAACTAGAAAAGAGGACCATTTATGACCTATGAATACAAGAGTCACATTTATTTAGCAGAGGCAGTTTTAAATGTAAAGGATTTGGCAAGTCAAACAGCCTTTTATCAGCAAGTGCTTGGTTTAGAAATCTTATCTCAAACTGAGACAGAGGTCGTTCTGGGACTTGGAGGAAAAGCCTTGGTACACTTGATTCAAACACAAGAGAGCGGTGAAGTAAGGGAACATTATGGCCTTTACCATCTGGCCATTCTCTTGCCGACACGAAAGGCTTTGGCGGATGTCTTGAAGCACCTGACAGATTTACAGATTCCTCTAGTTGGCGGTGCAGACCATGGGTACAGTGAGGCTCTTTACTTGGAGGATTTGGAGGGAAATGGCATTGAACTCTATCGAGATAAGCCGGTTTCCACATGGGATATTCGAGAAGACGGACGCATTATCGGAGTGACGGAGGCTCTTGCGGCGCAGGACATTTATGAGCTGGGGGAAAGAGTAGAGCCCTTTATCCTGGCAGAAGGTACGAGAATGGGGCATATTCATCTTTCCGTCAAGGATAGTCGAAAGTCCAGCCAGTTTTATCAAAAGGTGTTAGGGTTAGAGGATAAATTCAGTGTGCCTAGCGCTAGTTGGATTGCAGCTGGGGACTATCATCATCATTTGGCAGTCAACGAATGGGGAGGAAAAAATCTGGCTCCGCGTAAGCAAGACTTGCCAGGTTTGGCCCATTATGTTATTGAGGTTGCTAGTAAAGAAGAACTGTTAACGATTGCCCAGCGAGCACAAGAAGTTGATGCACCAATCAAATGGCTGACATCAAGCCAGTTGGAAATCACAGACCCAGACGGAATCGTGACCCGTATTCGCTTAGCTAGATAGGATGTGATAAAGACCAGCATCTAATACTCAATGAAAATCAAAGAGCAAACTAGGAAACTAGCCGCAGGCTGTACTTGAGTACGGCAAGGCGACGTTGACGCGGTTTGAATTTGATTTTCGAAGAGTATCAATTGTAGAAAGTGCTCCTTATTCTAGTCAGACACGTAGAAATTTTGATATGATAGTAGGGAACAAGGAGAAGAATACAATGATCAGCGAATACCAGAAAATGATAGCAGGAGAGGTTTACCGTCCATCGGACCCAGAATTGCGGGCCTTGGCTCAGACTTCTCGCCAAAAACAGTCTGCCTTTAACAAGGAAGAAGATCCCTTGAAGGGAGTCGAAATCATCAAGACTTGGTTTGGCTCGACTGGACAAAATATTTTTGTCAATCCACGCCTGGTGGTCGATTATGGGGTCAATATCCATCTAGGGGAAAATTTTTATTCTAATTGGAACTTGACCATGCTGGATGTTTGTCCGATTCGCATCGGTGACAATGCTATGATTGGTCCCAACTGTCAGTTCTTGACTCCCCTCCATCCATTGGACCCGGAGGAACGCAATTCAGGTGTGGAATACGGAAAGCCCATTACCATCGGTGACAATTTCTGGGCTGGAGGTGGTGTCATTGTCCTTCCTGGAGTGACATTGGGTAATAATGTTGTTGCTGGAGCAGGGGCTGTAATCACTAAGTCCTTTGGCGACAACGTTGTCCTAGCTGGTAATCCTGCGCGCGTGATGAAGGAGATACCTGTGAAATAGAAGTAAAAAGGAACAGCGGAGGTTGTTTCTTTTTTGTAGGTTTTCATCATTTTTTATCCAGCCCACATTTACCTACTCTATATTTTATAAAGTCTGCTTCATTGATCAATTTAAAAGCATCTCGTAAGTGGGATGCTTTTTTCTCCTCAGTTCCTCAGCTTCCTCCTTGACACTTTATCAGCTTTTGATACAATAGTACAAAATTAGAGGAGGTAGGTTATGGTTCAGAAACATGCGATTCCCATTTTAGAGTTTGATGATAATACTCAGGCGGTCATCATGCCCAATCACGAGGGGCTAGACTTGCACTTGCCCAAGAAGTGTGTCTATGCTTTTTTAGGTGAGGAGATTGACCGTTATGCGAGGGAAGTAGGGGCGGACTGTGTCGGCGAATTCGTTTCAGCCACCAAGATCTATCCAATCTATGTCGTGAACTACAAAGGCAAGGAGGTCTGTCTGGCTCAGGCTCCTGTCGGTTCAGCTCCAGCAGCTCAGTTTATGGATTGGTTGATTGGCTATGGTGTGGAGCAGATTATTTCCACTGGAACCTGTGGTGTGCTGGCTGATATAGAAGAAAATGCCTTTCTAGTCCCTGTTCGCGCTCTGCGAGATGAAGGAGCTAGTTATCACTATGTGGCACCTTCTCGTTATATGGAAATGCAGCCAGAGGCTATTGCTGCTATTAAGCGAGTGTTGGAAGCTAGAGGGATTCCCTATGAAGAAGTCATGACCTGGACGACAGACGGTTTTTACCGAGAAACGGCTGAAAAGGTGGCTTATCGCAAGGAAGAAGGCTGTGCTGTTGTGGAGATGGAGTGTTCTGCGCTTGCGGCAGTAGCCCAACTGCGAGGGGTTCTCTGGGGAGAATTGTTGTTCACAGCTGATTCCTTAGCAGACTTGGACCAGTACGATAGTCGTGACTGGGGTTCAGAAGCTTTTGAGAAGGCCTTGGAACTCTGCCTTGAGATAACTTCTCAGATCTAGCTACTCTTCTTCTTTTTATGGTACAATGGATGTATGTTATTCAAATTATTTGTGAAAAAAATTGAAAGGGCCTTGGGTGGACTTTCGCCAGCTCGTCGTATCTTTTTAAGTTTCGCTGGAGTTATTTTTATAGGTTCTCTTCTTTTGAGTTTGCCTCTTGTCCAGGCGAGTGGTTCGCAGGCTACTTATTTTGACCATCTTTTTACGACGGTTTCTATGGTATGTGTGACTGGCCTCTTTACGCAACCGGTAGCTACCACCTATAATGTCTGGGGGCAGTTGATTTGTATGCTCTTGATACAGATTGGTGGTCTGGGGCTCATGACTTTTATCGGGGTCTTTTATA
This sequence comes from Streptococcus sp. SM5, assembly GCF_027497975.1. Classification (NCBI taxonomy): domain Bacteria; kingdom Bacillati; phylum Bacillota; class Bacilli; order Lactobacillales; family Streptococcaceae; genus Streptococcus; species Streptococcus sp. SM5. The sequence continues at coordinate 24,334 of NZ_JAJNSC010000024.1, forward strand.
TTCAGGGGAAGCAAAAGCTCAGTCTTCGCAGTCGTGAAACTATTCAGGAAAGCTTTAGTTACGGGGAAACTCGGTCGCTGAAAGCCTTTATGCGTTCCATCTTTTTGACGACTTTTCTGGTAGAGGGTTTGGGAGCTTTTCTTCTTAGTTTTCGTTTTATTCCTGAGTTCGGCTGGGGACGAGGTATTTTCACCTCTATCTTTTTAGCCATTTCAGCCTTTTGTAATGCTGGTTTTGATAATTTCGGCAGTAGCAGTTTAGTGGCTTTTCAGACGGATCTCTTAATCAATCTGGTTATTGCTGGTTTGATTATCACGGGTGGTCTTGGCTTTATGGTCTGGTTTGACTTGGCAACCCAGTTTGACAAGAAGAAAAAACGTCGTCTGAGGTTCCACACCAAGCTGGTTCTCTTCTTGACTGCAGGGATCTTGCTGTTTGGGACAGTATCCACACTCTTTACGGAGTGGCACAATCCTGGAACCATTGGTAATCTTAGTGTTCCAGAGAAAGTGCTGGTTAGTTTTTTCCAAACCGTCAGCATGAGAACAGCTGGCTTTGCTTCTATTGACTACACTCAAGCTCGGCCTGTGACCTTGTTTATCTATATCTTACAGATGTTTCTCGGAGGGGCGCCTGGAGGGACGGCTGGGGGGCTCAAGATTACGACTTTCTTTGTCTTATTGGTCTTTGCGCGTAGTGAATTGCTGGGTTTACCTCATGCCAATGTTGCGCAGAGAACTATTGAGGCTCGAACAGTCCAAAAATCCTTTAGTGTCTTCATTATCTTTTTGATGACCTTCTTGTTGGGCTTGGTGTTGTTGGGAATTACAGCAGAAGGAACACCGCGATTTATCTACCTCATGTTTGAGACCATTTCAGCTCTTGCGACAGTTGGGGTAACGGCAAATCTGACACCAGAATTGGGCAAGCTAGCTCTCAGTATTGTCATGGTGCTCATGTTTATTGGCCGTATCGGTCCCTTGACCTTGCTGGTTAGTCTAGCGGATTACCAGCCAGATAAGAAAGATTTGATTCAGTATATGAAAGCAGATATTAGTATTGGGTAAGAAAGGAAGAACGATGTCAGATCGTACGATTGGAATTTTAGGTTTGGGGATTTTCGGGAGTAGTGTCCTGATGGCCCTTGCCAAGCAAGATATGAATATCATTGCCATTGACGACCACGCCGAGCGCATCAATCAATTTGAGCCAGTTTTGGCGCGTGGAGTTGTTGGGGATATTACAGATGAGGAACTCCTCAGAACTGCAGGAATTGATACCTGTGATACGGTTGTAGTGGCAACAGGGGAAAATCTAGAGTCGAGTGTGCTTGCAGTCATGCATTGTAAGAGTCTAGGGGTACCAAGGGTTATTGCCAAGGTCAAAAGCCAGACAGCTAAGAAGGTGCTAGAAAAAATCGGTGCTGACTCGGTGATTTCACCTGAGTATGAAATGGGGCAGTCTCTAGCGCAGACCATTCTCTTTCATAACAATGTTGATGTTTTTCAGCTGGATAAAAATGTGTCTATTGTGGAGATGAAAATTCCGAGTGTTTGGGCAGGTCAAAGCCTGAGCCAGCTAGATTTACGTGGCAAATACAATCTCAATGTCCTAGGATTTCGTGAACAAGAAAATTCACCACTGGATGTCCAGTTTGGTCCTAATGACCTCTTGAAAGCAGATGCCTATATCTTGGCGGTGATTAATAACCAGTATCTAGATGACTTGGCAGAATTAAATTCGTAAGGAGGGGAATCCCCTCTTTTTTGATGTCCAAGATAGGAAATAGAGTCAGAAACCCTTGTATTCCAGTAAAAGTCCTTCAGAAGCTGGACTTTATGGTAGAATAGAAAGAAGTGACAAGAGAGAAAGAAAAAATCAGTCCCCTAAAGGAGTAGATTATGAAGTTATTGTCTATCGCCATCCCTAGCTATAATGCCGCAGCCTATCTTCATTACTGTGTGGAGTCGCTAGTGATTGGTGGTGAGCAAGTTGAGATTTTGATTATCAATGACGGATCTCAGGACCAGACTCAGGAAATCGCTGAGCGTTTAGCCAGCAAGTATCCTAGCATTGTTAGAGCCATCTATCAGGAAAATAAAGGTCATGGTGGTGCGGTCAATCGCGGCTTGGCAGAGGCTTCTGGGCGCTATTTTAAAGTAGTTGATAGTGATGACTGGGTGGATCCTCGTGCTTACCTGAAAATTTTGGAAACATTGCAGGAACTAGAGAGCGAGGGTCAAGAGGTAGATGCCTTTGTGACTAATTTTGTCTATGAAAAGGAAGGTCAGTCTCGTAAGAAGAGTATGAGTTACGAGTCAGTCTTGCCTGTCCAACAGATTTTTGGCTGGGACCAGGTCGGAAATTTCTCAAAAGGCCAGTATATCATGATGCACTCGCTGATTTACCGGACAGATTTGTTGCGAGCGAGCCAGTTCCAATTGCCCGAGCATACTTTTTATGTCGATAATCTCTTTGTCTTTACCCCCCTTCAGCAGGTTAAGACCATGTACTATTTGCCTGTCGATTTCTATCGTTATTTGATTGGGCGTGAGGACCAGTCTGTCAATGAGCAAGTGATGATTAAGCGCATTGACCAGCAACTCAAGGTCAATCGACTCTTGGTAGATCAGCTTGATTTATCCAAAGTGAGTCATCCCCAAATGCGAGAATATCTGTTGAATCATATTGAGATTACGACGGTGATTTCCAGTGCCCTACTCAACCGAGCAGGCACAGCAGAGCATCTTGCCAAAAAACGGGAGCTGTGGACCTATATTCAGCAGGAAAATCCAGAGGTCTTTCAGGCTATTCGTAAGACCATGCTCAGCCGTTTGACCAAACATTCGGTCTTGCCAGCTCGCAAACTTTCCAATGTCGTCTATCAAATCACCAAGTCTGTTTATGGATTTAATTAATATAAGTATTTTATAAGAGGGATTTAAGAAAAATTTTAACTTTTTCTTAATCCTTTTTAATTTTAGGAGATTATACTAGAGTCATCAAATAAAGAAAAACTCTAAGGAGAATCCTATGAAATTCAATCCAAATCAAAGATATACTCGTTGGTCTATTCGCCGTCTCAGTGTCGGTGTTGCCTCAGTTGTTGTAGCCAGTGGCTTTTTTGTCCTAGTTGGTCAACCAAGTTCTGTACGTGCCGATGTGGTCAATCCGACCCCTGCTCAAGTTGTACCAGACGCGACTTCGGTGAGTGAAAAGAGCGACTTACCAGCAGAACTTCTCAAAGAAGCAGTCGATACAGCTCTTCCTTCAGAACAGGTAGACTCAACACCTAAAGCAAGCTTGGATGCTACAAGCTCTCCAGAAAAAGCAGATGCAGGTGCTAAAGAGCCAGTAGTAGCACCCAAAGAAGAAGTACAAGCAAAACCAGAATCTAAGAAACAAACAGAAGATGCGGTTAAACCTGCGACAAATCCTGCGCCTACAGTTTCTGGACAAGACCGTGAAGCAAATGAAGCGCAGCCAGCAACTACCCCAGCTGAAGTCCAAAAAGGCGTAGCTGATAATACTAAAGACACAGTGGACGTTCCAGCAACTTACTTGGATAAAGCGAATTTCCCAGGTCCATTCACAGCCGGTGTCAATCAAGTTATTCCATACGAATTTTTCGCTGGTGATGGTATGTTGACTCGTCTTATCTTGAAAGCTTCTGACAAGGCTCCATGGTCAGACAATGGTTCAGCTAAAAATCCCGCTCTTCCACCAGTAGAAAAATTGGGCAAGGGCCTCTACTTCTACGAAGTGGACTTGGCAGGTACCCAAGGTAAATCTGATAAAGAGCTTCTAGACCTCTTGAAACAAAACGGCACTCAAAGCTATAAAGCAACTATCAAAGTGTACGGTGCGAAAGACGGCAAGGCGGATTTGAGCAACCTCGTAGCGACTAAGGATTTGGATGTCAACTTGAACGGCTTAACCACTCCAGCTGAAGTGCAAAAGGGCGTAGCCGATAATACTAAAGACACAGTGGACGTTCCAGCAACTTACTTGGATAAAGCTAATTTCCCAGGTCCATTCACAGCTGGTGTTAACCAAGTCATTCCTTACGAGTTCTTCGCCGGTGACGGTATGTTAACTCGTCTTATCCTGAAGGATTCAGACAAGGCTCCATGGTCAGACAATGGTTCAGCAAAAAATCCCGCTCTTCCACCAGTAGAAAAATTGGGCAAAGGACTTTACTTCTATGAAGTAGACTTGGCAGGCACCCAAGGTAAATCTGATAAAGAGCTTCTAGACCTCTTGAAACAAAACGGCACTCAAAGTTACAAGGCAACTATCAAGGTTTATGGTGCGAAGGACGGCAAGGCAGATTTGAGCAATCTCGTAGCGACTAAAAATTTGGATGTCAACTTGAATGGTTTAACTACTCCAGCTGAAGTCCAAAAAGGCGTAGCTGATAATACTAAAGACACAGTGGACGTTCCAGCAACTTACTTGGATAAAGCCAACTTCCCTGGTCCATTCACAGCTGGTGTCAACCAAGTCATTCCATACGAATTCTTCGCTGGTGACGGTATGTTAACTCGCCTTATCTTGAAAGCATCCGACAAGGCTCCATGGTCAGACAATGGTTCAGCTAAAAACCCCGCTCTTCCACCAGTAGAAAAATTGGGCAAAGGCCTCTACTTCTATGAAGTAGACTTGGCAGGCACTCAAGGAAAATCTGATAAAGAACTTCTTGACCTCTTGAAACAAAACGGTACTCAAAGCTATAAAGCTACCATCAAAGTGTATGGTGCGAAAGACGGCAAGGCTGATTTGAGCAATCTTGTAGCGACTAAAGAATTGACAGTGAACTTGAATGGGTATAAGTCCCTCAATGATATGAAATCTAAAATGCCAGCTGTTAGCCAAGATAAGATGATGCCTAACAAAGAGCAGGACAAAACCATGAATGCTAGCCAGCCTATGGTAACCTCAAGTAAAATGCCTGATGAAGGCAAGATGGCATCTACTAACAAGGTGTCAAGTCCAATGATGGCTGCTCAAATGAAAGACCAAAAAGACATGCTTCCATATACTGGTGAAGCCCAAACATCAATGGCTACTATTGGATTCTTTGGATTAGCTTTGGCCGGACTTCTAGGCGGCCTCGGTTTGAAAGCTAAAAAAGAGGAAAATGACTAGTCTAGTTACAGACTTTCTATCTAGGATTTGAAAAATCCATATATCGTTTAGAATGTTCGTAAAGAGATAAAAATAGTGTTATACTATTGTGGTATAGCACTGTTTTTTTCAAAGGAGAGACAGATGGGAAAGACAATTTTACTCGTTGACGACGAGGTAGAAATCACAGATATTCATCAACGTTATCTGGTTCAGGCAGGATATCAGGTTTTGGTGGCCCATGATGGAGTAGAGGCCTTGGAAATCTTCAAGCGAAAAGCGATTGATTTGATTATTACAGATATCATGATGCCTCGGATGGATGGTTATGACTTGATTAGCGAAGTTCAGTATCAATCTCCGGATCAACCTTTTCTCTTTATCACGGCTAAGACTAGCGAGCAGGACAAGATTTATGGCCTGAGCTTAGGGGCAGATGACTTTATTGCCAAGCCCTTTAGCCCTCGTGAACTGGTTTTGCGTGTCCACAATATCTTGCGTCGCCTTCATCGTGGAGGTGAGACAGAAGTCGTCAGTCTCGGGAATTTACGGATGAATTATGCTAGTCATGAAGTCCAAGTCGGAGATGTGGCGCTTGATTTGACCGTCAAATCCTTCGAGCTTCTATGGCTTTTAGCCAGCAATCCAGAGCGGGTTTTCTCTAAGACAGACCTCTATGAAAAGGTCTGGCAAGAAGACTACGTAGATGATACCAATACCTTGAATGTTCATATTCATGCTCTTCGACAGGAGTTGGCTAAACATGCTAGTTCAGAAACCCCCACCATCAAAACCGTTTGGGGCTTGGGCTACAAAATTGAGAAAGCAAGAGGTAGTCAATGAAATTAAAAAGTTATATTTTAGTAGGGTATATCATTTCAACACTTCTAACGATTATCGTGGTTTTTTGGGCTGTTCAAAAAATGCTGATTGAGAAAAGCGAGATTTACTTTCTGCTTGGAATGACCATCGTTGCCAGCCTTATCGGTGCTGGGATTAGTCTCTTTCTCTTATCGCCAGTCTTTACTTCATTGGGCAAACTCAAGGAACATGCCAAGCGGGTAGCGGACAAGGATTTTCCATCAAGTCTGGAGGTTCAAGGACCTGTAGAATTTCAGCAATTAGGGCAAGCTTTCAATGAAATGTCCCATGATTTGCAGGCGACCTTTGATTCCTTGGAAGAAAGCGAACGAGAAAAGGGCTTGATGATTGCTCAACTTTCGCATGATATCAAGACCCCCATCACTTCGATCCAAGCGACGGTAGAAGGGATTTTAGATGGGGTTATCAAGGAAGGAGAACAGGACCATTATCTAGCAACCATTGGGCGTCAGACGGAAAGACTCAATAAACTGGTTGAGGAGTTGAATTTTTTGACTCTAAACACAGCTAGAAATCAGGTCGAAACGACCAGCAAAGACAGCATTTTTCTGGACCAGCTCTTGATTGAGTGCATGAGTGAATTTCAGTTCTTGATTGAGCAGGAGGAACGAGATGTGCATTTGCAGGTAATCCCAGAGTCTGCCCGGATTGAAGGAGATTATGCCAAACTTTCTCGTATCTTGGTGAATCTGGTCAATAACGCTTTTAAATACTCAGCACCAGGAACCAAACTGGAAGTGGTGGCTAAGGTGGAGAATAATCAGCTTTCAATCAGTGTGACCGATGAGGGACAGGGCATTGCTCCAGAGGATTTGGAGAATATTTTCAAACGCCTTTATCGTGTCGAAACTTCGCGTAATATGAAAACAGGTGGTCATGGCTTAGGACTTGCGATTGCGCGTGAATTGGCCCATCAATTGGGTGGAGAAATCACAGTTACCAGCCAGTACGGCATCGGAAGCACCTTTACCCTCCTTCTCAATCTCTTTGGCGATGAAAATAAAGCTTAAAACCCCTTTACAAATCTAGCCATTCATGGTAAAATGGATTTTGTGTGAAATATCAGCAGGAAAGCATGAAGCTCGTCAACAGGTGTCTTATGATAAGTAACCTTGGCTGTTTAGGCGAAGGGCATCTGCACGAATCAGGGCTTTCTAAGTGACTATTTCCACCGAAATATTATTTATATCAGGAGGACATTCACATGTCACGTTATACAGGACCATCTTGGAAACAAGCTCGTCGCCTTGGCCTTTCACTTACAGGTACAGGTAAAGAATTGGCACGTCGTAACTACGTACCAGGACAACACGGACCAAACAACCGTTCTAAATTGTCAGAATACGGTTTGCAATTGGCTGAAAAACAAAAACTTCGTTTCACTTACGGTGTAGGTGAAAAACAATTCCGTAACTTGTTCGTACAAGCTACAAAAATCAAAGGCGGAATCCTAGGTTTCAACTTCATGCTTCTTTTGGAACGTCGTTTGGATAACGTTGTTTACCGTCTTGGTCTTGCGACTACTCGTCGTCAAGCTCGTCAATTCGTAAACCACGGTCACATCCTTGTTGACGGAAAACGCGTTGATATCCCATCATACCGCGTAACTCCAGGTCAAGTGATCTCAGTTCGTGAAAAATCATTGAAAGTTCCAGCTATCCTTGAAGCAGTAGAAGCTACTCTTGGACGTCCAGCATTCGTATCATTCGACGCTGAAAAATTGGAAGGTTCATTGACTCGCTTGCCAGAACGCGACGAAATCAACCCAGAAATCAACGAAGCACTTGTCGTTGAATTCTACAACAAAATGTTGTAATATTTTATTGAATAAGATAGGCTGTAAAGCCTTGATATTAAGCACTTTGGGGCGTTTTCCCTTAGTGCTTTTTTTGTTTTTACTACCCTTTTAGTTACCCTTAACCAATTTTAGGTATAGTAAGAGGGTAGCCCCAAAATGGGACACCCTTATTATTTATAGATTGCTGATAGCCGATTCAAAGATTGAGACGGCTTTTTTTGCTCCCTCTTTGGTAGCATGGACATAAGTGTTTAAAGTCATAGAGATATTAGAGTGACCTAATCTGTATTGCAAGTCTTTGGACTCTATACCAGCGTATAGCATGATTGTAGCGTGAGTGTGACGGAAACCGTGGAAACTAATATCAGGAACGCCAGCATTTTTAAAGTGGCCTTGTAGTCTCTTTCTTAGTAGGCAAGCATAGGCGTATTTTGTAGTGAATGGAGTGAAAACAATCCCCTCAGACCGTCCTAATTGCCATGACTGGACTTGTTGACGTTTTTTATATTGCTTGAGTAGTGAAACTGTATCCTTGTCTATATCAATCTCTCTTAGACCTGCTTTAGACTTAGGTGTATTTGTTTCTTGGTATCTATTCAGAGTCTTAGAAATGCTGATAATGCCTTTTTTTAGATCAATATCAGACCACTCAAGAGCCAAAGCCTCACCGATACGGCAACCACTAGCCAGCAATGTTTTATAAAGCACGTAGTCAAAGAGATTTTCATAGCTAGACAAGTCTAGGTTATCTAAGTATTCTAAAAACTGTTTTAGTTCCTGATTGCTGAAAAACTTTACCTTATGCTTCTTATTTTGTTGCTTACGTGGGATAATGACATCCCTAGCTGGGTTATGCTGGATCGCTTGCATTGTAACTCCATACTGGAGAATACGGCGGTTTATATTGTTCAGGAAGCTATAGTTTGCATATGCCCCTTTTTCGCCTTTATTGGCCTTGTCAGCCCACTTGTTGACCTGTTGCTGAATAATTGGAGTAGTAAGTTTATCTAACTTGTAATCGCCGAATACGGGCAAAATATGAAGCCTCACAATCCCCTCCATGGATTGCTGAGAGTTTGGCTTGATTGTATTCTTGTAACTCTCCCACCATAGAGCGACTAGTTCCTTATAAGTAGTAATGGTTGGTTTTTCCTTAACACTATATCCATTGTTTGCAAAAGCATTAATGGCCTCTCTAGCTTTGATTTTAACGCCTGTTTTTGTTTTGGCCGTAACTGTAGTTCTAGCCTTTTTCCCTGTAAGTTTATCAACTCCAAGATACACGCTTGAGCGATATACGATAGTTCCGTTTTTCTTTTTGTATTCTGTAATCTTCATGGTTTTACTCCTCTTTCCATCAGCAGGCAAGCGGATAGGTTAAGTTTTGAGTTTATACCATGCGATGGGCTACGAGAATGCCCCTATTTTCGCTTTTAAGCAGTCAGACGGCAAATAATACCAGAGTGATAAACAAGGCGGATATGGGGCTTATATAGGCTTGTTTGTGGTGAGTGTTTTTGATATAATGTTTTTGTCATCGGTTACCGATTACGTTCCTTACGATTCGTGAGAGGAGGTGAAACTAATGAACCTTATCCCAGAGCTCGTTCTTACTATTATGGCAGACGTCATAGCAGGAATTATCCTATATTTCGTTTGCAAATGGCTAGATGGTAAGAAGTAGACCGAGTGACTAGCCTATAAACACCCGTTAAATCTCTAAGATACGTCAAAAAAGCCCTTAACTACTGCAATAGTTAGGGGCTTTGGTGTTCTAATGAACCTTATCCATTAAAATCATTCTAACATATAAGCCCCGATATTTCAAGAGTTTAATTTAGGCATTATCAGACAAGTCAGCAGTAGCAGGCTTGTCTTTTTCTATTTGTCAATTTTGACCATTTTTGCACTTTAGTCTGTAAAATTGGCTTTCTATTCTTCAATTTCCCCTGTTTTTGCACAATAGAGAGTGGGAGAAGAGGTGCTATTGGCGAATATGGGAAGTTATTTAATATTATTCTTCTCATTGGATTCCATTGTGGAATAGTTCTCTTGCCATATTTTACTGTATTTAAACAATTCCTTGAACTCAGTTTCTTTCTCAGACTTCATTTGTTCAAAGTATCCACCAGCCATTGTTACCATTAAATATTTGTTATTGATACTTGACATTGATTTCATTGAATCTTTAATTTGTTCTATCTGATCGTCAGAAAGATAAATAGAATATTTCTCTATAAATTTTATAAAATCTTTATCAAAATCTTTATTTCTTTTGCGAACCTCTGCTATTTGTTCATCACGCATTCTCCAACTTACTAAATCTAGATAGTAATTTTTTGCTTCTGGGCGTTCTTTTAATTCCTCTTTTTCTTCTTCTGTTAAGTAGTGATCTGCTTGTTCCTCTAACTCCTTAAGAAAAATCTTTGGTGGGCTATTATCGTAGCCGAGAAGATAGCCAACCGATACTCCAAAATGACGAGCCAAAGAATTCCATATTTCTTGATTTCTTGGTTTTCTAGTTCCATTTTCATAGTACATTAATTGGCTATCCGAAACAGAAATATTATAAGTATCTTTTAAAATAGTCCTTAGTTTATTTAGAGATAAATTTTCTTTTTCTCTTAATTCTTTTAATCTATTTTTAACCTTTAACTCATTTACTTTATTTTTCATTTTTTGACCTAATCTTGATTACTTTTAGTTAGATTATATCATAGTGAATAGAAAATGGCTATAAAAATATTCTCAAAAAAAGAACGTTTAGCACTTGACATTCTCAAAATAAGATTATATAATCAATTTGTTCTTGAATTGAGAATGAATTTTAAGAAAGGAGAAAGAAAAATGATTATTACACAAGAACAAGCAAAAGCTTTACGTAGAAAAAAAGCTGATTTACAATTAAAAAATTATGAGTTTGCTTTTGAAATTGGCGTTGCTCCTAGAACTGTTCCTAAAATTCTTAACGGAGATTATAAAGCACCAAATAGAATTTACGCAAGTGTAATGGAATGGTTAGCAAAGGATTATTAGAAAGGAGCGAACCAATCGCAATACTTCAATACATTTACAAATTTCTCATGTGGTGCTTTACCACTGGGGATTGACGCAACAAAAAAAGTCACTTGCTCAAATTTTGGTCGAGGAGAGCAAGCGACTGGATCAAGAATATAGATATTTTTCTATATCTCCATTATAACAAAAATCAACTATTCAATCAATAACAACTAATGGCAGGCAAGCGGATAGGTTAGTTTTTGAGTAGTAGGTGCTGACACGGCGACTCTAAGCACTTGTTTAATTAAAATGTGGGTGATTACCCACGAAACATCACTACATACGTTCGCCAACTTGGGGTAATCGCCCAGCGTTTGGAGTGGTGCCAATCCTGTATAAGAAACGACATTAAAGGCCAACGGAGGAAAAATATGATAGCAGATAAATTAGAAGCTATTTCAACAAATTTAGAAGAAATACAAGAAATTCTTGTAGGAGATGGAACTGCATTAGCTAAAAGAGAAATCAGCAGGGTATTGAATGACTTGGACGATGTTTATAATGAACTAACTAGCACAGAATACCATGAACAACAGCAAACGCTAAAGGAACAGACGGAAAGGATGAAACAGAGAGTAGTTTCTGAGGTAATAGGAGAATTGGAGTGGGAAGAACGCTCATTTTATGGAAATTATTGGGGTAACACTGATTTTATAAAACTGGTTTCTAGATTTGATGGATTTCTTTTCTTAACCACTTATCTAGCAGAATTGACCAAAGAGAATGTTTATCCTATGGATCATAGTCAATTATTAAATTATGTATGGGAACTTTTAGCAGTTGATATTGCCAAGAAAAAACGAGGTAAAAAAAATCTCTTGGACTTATGGACAAGTTCGATTGGGTACACCCGTGGAATGATGATTCATGAGGAGGGTTAAAATGACACTAGACCTAGACAACATGACACAAGCAGAATTTGATGAAGTAATTGCTGAAATCAAGGATAGAAATCCGAACCTCTTTCAGTTCATCACTGATTTTTTAGATAGAAAGGTAACACCCAAAGAGGTGGACGACTTCCTGAAGATGGAGCGAACTGATCAAGTGGACTATATTAAGAATTATCAAGCGAGGGCATAACATGAATGAACTAGATTTGACCAATACACAGTCGGTAATCTGTATGGTGGTATTAATTGGCTTACTGCTTTATTTAAACCACCGAGACCGCAAAAAAAGCGCCCAATATGAGCGAGAAAACCAACAGACGATAGAAACACCTAGCGAGGATTTAAACCCTTACTACGGCCGTTATATCCAGCTTGCAGGTAAGATTCATAACTAGAAAGGATTGTAATATGCAACTATTATCAAGAGAAGCAGAACTTGAATTACTGGAGAAAGTAGGAGATCACTTAGCTAAAAGGATGGAACTGGAAAAGCAACGTGATGACAACTGGGACTTGATTTCTAGGCCTGAGGTATTAGAGAAGTTAGGTATTAGTGGAACCACGTTAAATAACTGGGAAAAAGAAGGTTTGAAACCTCTTCGTTCGCCATTTGAAAGTAGTAAGAAAGTTTATTACCGCAAGAGTGATATTTACAATTTTCTTGCAGTAGATTAGGAGGTGTAATGAGAATAATAGAGTTTACTATATCAGTTGATAAAATGCCCCTATTTGGCTTTCTCAAGTCAAATCCTACTCAAGTATGGAAGAATGGGGAACACTACAAATTTACCTACTATGAACCTATAGACGAGGCGTTGACGAGTTTTCATTATAAAGACTTGTATGTAGCAATCAAGGAAGAGACCGAGCAAGTAGAGGGCTGGGAACTAGTCAGAGATTTGGATATTGCTTTGGCCAGTCCTGACTTGCTCACAATCCTGAAAGAATTAGAGGTAAACAAATTGACCGAGCAACGACAGGGGCTTGGAGTGGAGTTGAAAGGCTGGATTTTCGATCTAATTTGTAATGGCATTTATACCAGAAACGAGACTTCACTCTTTGTCAGACTGCTATTTGTGAATGGCTACAGTTTTAGTCAGCTGGTGGACTTGTTTTCTGCAATCGTAAAAAGAAAAGACCTAGCAAGCTATTTTTTAGAAGTAGCAAAAATATTTTATAAGGAGGTAGCATTTGAATATTAGGGACAAATTGAACAAGATAATTAAAATGAACTGGACAGAGACAGACTTTGGCTGCTCAAAATTGAAAGCAGACTATAAAAGGCAATTATCAGATATTTGGCAGTTAGATAGCTTGAATAAACTTCATTATCAGAGTAAGGAAATAACTATCTCTTCTAGTGAAGTTATGTATAGTGCGGATGTAAATGGGAAAGAAATCAATTTTATATCCGCAAAAATAAAGCCAAAGAAAAAGGATGATAATGTAAGTATTTCTTTTAAAAAAAACTTTCCACCGTTCGCTAAATTAGTAATCGATTATCTTTTAGGTAGATATGAGCTTTATAATGGTCAATTATATGATGTGAACAACAGGCAGGCCAAAATGATTGATGATATAAAATTGGCAAATCTATATGGATTTAAGCATGATACCGAGTTTGTATTGGATATTTTAAAAGGAATTGATAAACATTTCCATATTGAGCCAATCAGAGTTCTAAAACCATTTCAGATTGCTGGGAATGATTTTGTTATTGATTTGGAGAAACACACGTTGACCAGATGTGTTTTGAATAATGAGATTTCATTTTTTAAGTATTATCCAGTTGATTTTGAAACTGCTAAGAGTAGTAAAAAGATTGCCAATAAATTTTTACACTACGTTATTGAAGATCCTGACAGTTTCCACAATGCACAATTACAGACATACTACATAGCACAAGTTGCCAGTGGATTGAAAAACAAAACCAATTTCTTTATAACCAAGTCTGGAATAAGAACGGGTAAAGGATTGAGACATATCGCCTTATCTGGACTGTTTAATAAAATCGATGTTGAACTGGATAACTTGGTTTCACGAGGATTTGACGCTTTGAATGCTTGGGCTATGTTTTCGGGTGGGGAAATGGCCTTAGCGACTGAGCAAGGAGATATTATTGGAGATAAAATTGAGCGTGTTTTAAAAGTAATTGCAACCGAGAAAACACACGTAGCCAGAATTGTAGGAGGAAACCAAGGACTTGTCATGCTTTCTAGTGTTTTGTGTATTGATACCAATAGGAATGTATCTCTTTCAGATGAAATGAACGGGCGCAAAGTATTGATCCAGTATAAGGATAGACCAGCTGGAGAAACTGACTTGGAGCGTGAAGAAGCCTTTGCCGAATATTGGCAGGCATTTACACTACCAGATAAATCACCAAGGATTGAAGGGTGTATCGGTTTCTTGCTATCCAGTCTTGATTATTTCAACGAACAAGAACAGAAATTCATCTGGAAAAATGTTGAGGTGTATAATGGCGATGAAGCACTTGATGATTTTCAGATAGCTTTGATAAATCTACTACAAAAGACTGATTTTGTCCCTAAAACAGATAACTATGTGATTGATGAACTTTATAATAAAACATATGGCAAAAATGCTATTGAAGCAGGGAAAGCATTGACAACTATTGGAGTAGAGAGAAAAAGAAAAAAGCTAGATGGTGAGCTTGTCAGTGGATATATTATTGGTAATCAAAAACGATTTGATACTTTTGTTATCAAAGAAGAAAAGAGGGAATTAAGAGTAGATTTTTCAATTTTTGAAGAACTTGGAGAACTTGAAGGTACACAATGAGTACACAGGTTACACAGGTGGTACACAGGTACCAGTGAACCGCTTCAGTTCAGTAATATCAATGATTTAGCAATATCGGTACACAGGGTACATAGGTTTACCGAGAGTTGAAACAAAAAAAACAAAGATAGATAAAAAAATATAAAAATGGTATATAGAAACCCGTGTACCCTATGTACCAAGCTGAAAACCCTTGAGGTTGTAAGGTTTATAGGGTACACAGGTAGGTACACAGGTAAGATGACCTATGTACCTTTCTAAAATAAAGGAGTAAAAATGAATTTCGTAACCGCAAAAGAATTGACAATAGCTTTAGATAGCTTAAACGAATGGATGGCAGAGAATCCTGATTTAAGATTGACGGATATAAGATTGGGAAAGTGTACTTCAAAAGAAGTCACGTTTAGAGTTGAATATGTAGATTTGAGGAAAGGATATGAGCATGAAAGTTAAATTTTTCTACCATAGTTACATAGATAACAAAGAAAACTTTGAGCAAAGAGTAAATGACTTCATGGCAACTGTTGAAGTGGTAGATGTAAGACATTCAGAGGTTTGTTTGAGTGATGGAAAAAGATTTAAAGCATTTACCAATGTGATGGTATTATACAAGTAGCAACACAGATGAAAGGATAACGAATGGAGATACAAAATGGCTTTATTTATTTTAGAAATTATGGTAAAATAAAACTGTTAGAGATCCCGAAGTTTGGAAGCGTAACGCTTAAAATACAAGATGGCGAGATTGTCTCCAGCGTGGAATCTAAAACAACACAATACAAAAAGAATACTGACTGAAAAAATCAGAGGTATAGCATAAAGTAGAGTAATCTATTTTAGCTATGCCTTTTTTGTTTTTGGAAAGGATGGAGGAAAAAGAAATGCCAACATTGCAGGAAATCAAAGATCAGGTAGATAATCTACGTCAACAATTAGCTATTTTTGATGGTTTTGATGAGGAAATCAAGAAAACACAGGAAGAAGTTGAGTATATCAAAGCTAAAAAAGCTGAAATGCAAACCTTTGAAGATTTTAAAGCGATCAACTCAAAAGAGAAGTACATTGCTGATTTAAGGGAGCAAAAGAAAAAACTTGAATGTGAACGAGTTGGAGATATTGCTACTAAAGCCGTGGGGCTTAGTGTTACACCATATTTTAAAAATGGACTTGAACAAGATAAGACTATTAAAAATCAACGGCAGGAAATCAAGCAGAAATCTATTGAACTGATTGAGTTAATCGAAAACTATAACGAGACATACAAAAACACCGCCCAGAAATTGGTTGATGAAGTCTTAGGAACAGGTATTCAAGAATTGTTTGATAAAATCAATAGTTTGCCAGAATACACACGAAAAAATGGCTATGTTTCATGTGGTGTAGCTAGTTACACTGGTGAAAGTAATCGTTATTTAGATTCTACAGACACTTTGGGTTATATTATTGGACGAATCAGACTATTTGAGGGAGAATAAGAAATGATTGATAAAGAATTAGAAGAAACGATCCGTGAGGTTGAAGAAGAACGCCGTCAAAAAGAGTTTATCGAGAACGTTAACAAGAAACTGGATAGATTAGTGGGCGCTCAGGAAGAAGCTAAATTGAATGATAAGGCTAAAGAGTTTAAGAAAATGGGTTATTTAGAGCGTGTTAACCTTTTAAATAGTGATCCAGACTTATATAATAAGTTGCGTGATAAAGTAAAACGTGGTTTGTAATGCAGAGGGGGAGGAATCCCCCTTTTTACATAAATAAGACAGAATTACACACGAGGTAGGGGAATGAGTAGAAGTTTAAAGGAACGGATCAGAAGATTACAAGAATATGCTTCAAAGATAGAATACGCAACAACAGATGAATGTATATCTTTATACGTGGATTGTTTAAGATTTGCTTTTCAGCAAGATGAAATAAAAATAGATATGGATGATTTCATTAAAACGCCATTTAAAGATATTAAGCTAGCAGACTATAAGAAATCACAAAAACGTATAGATGAACTTAGGGAAATGACTGGGATAAGTGAGTTTCCAGAATTAGAGCAATAAAGAGAGGTGGATTAGTATATGGCAGAATTAAGCAGAAAAAAAGAAATCTTTCTAGCAAACTATCTCATGACTGGTAACGTAAAGAAAGCCAGTGAGATGAGCGATATTACAAGAAAAACGGCATACAATTACTTGAATGACGCAACCTTTAAGAGAATTTACCGTGAAAGACGTAGCGAGCAATTCAAAGAAGCGACTACTTTATTGCAAAATGCAAGCGTTGAGGCAGTCAACGTATTAAGGGAAATCATGCTTGATAGGAATATCAGCCCTTACGCTAGACAGCAAAGCGCCCAGACTATTCTAAACATGGCTTATAAGTCAGTAGAGACTGTTGAAGTTATGGAACAAATCGAGATATTAGAAGCGAGGTTGCCAGAATGAGAGCAATCAAGAAACGCTTGAAACGGTTGAATGAACTGATAATAGCTGATGAAGTTGATATTGTCTTTTTAACTTAAATAGACAGTGGAAAGTTTGAGGTAAGATATAGGATAGGTGGAAAGAATCCTAAAGATTTTATAGAAGTCTATCCAACAAAAGAAGAAGCAGAGAAAGCATTATCCGAGATAAAAAACACAAAAGAGTTGATAATATTCTGGGATAATATCGGTTTTTGTGATGATTGATATAGTGAGGGAAAACAGTGAGAACTATTAAGAAACGTTTAGCAAAGGAGGGGGCGAATGGCTAAAACTAAAGCTAAAGAATGGTTGAATGAAGAAAAACTAGCGCTTGTTTCATATTGGGCAAAAAAAGGTTTGATTGATACGCAAATAGCTGAAAATATAGGCATTGTTCCCTCAACTTTTTATGAATGGAAAAAGAAGTATCCGGAGTTTTCGGAGGCCTTAAAGGACGGTAAAGAGGTAGCAGATGCCCAAGTTGTCAACGCTTTGCATAGGTCAGCTGTTGGATATTATTATTCAGAAGAAACAGTAACAAACACAGGGCAAGTTGTGTCGGTAAGGAAATATAGCAAACCTAACATAACGGCAGGCATCTTTTGGGTTAAAAATCGAGTCCCTGAAGATTGGCGAGATAAACAAGAAATTGAGCAGGTCAATAAAACTATCGAAATCAAGGTAGGTGATTGGGATATTGACGAAGACTAAGCCACCTTTAAAAGAAATAATCGAAATGACAAAAAAAGCACTTAGAATAACCTAAGTGCTCAAGAGTAGTGGACGGTGTGCCTGTCCCGTCATCTCATACTATGAAGTTGCGTAGCGACACTATCATCTCTACCTCACTTCTCTTTAGACTAATTATATCACAAAGGAGCGAACTAATGGAGCTGGATAAGTTTAAAACGATGATGAACGTAAGGGAGCGTATGGCTTACTTTCTGAGATTCCAGAGGATGGCAGGGAGTGAAAACCAAGTTAGTATCGATGAAGAGGCTTGGAAACTTGTCTTACCTGATCAGTGGAATTTGAGTGGTGAACATGAAAAAGCAATCCGTGAGGGGTTGGAGATATTCGCCCACGACATCAACAGCATAGAGAACGAGAGAGCCAGAAAATACTTCATTATCCATTATTGCTACATGAGAAAGAAAACAATGAGCGAATGTGTAGAGATGGCAGGTACTAGCTCCACTAGCTACCACCGATACAAACAGATAGCCGTCTTAAACTTTGCGAGAATCCACCAGAACGGAGAACTAGAAGCATATAAGTAGGCAAATGTAGGCTGAGGCTTCATATTCGCCCCCTATTTTGATTTGTTTCGTACTGGACAACTAAAACACCACGGACAAACTAGAAGCCCTTAGAAACGATTCTGGAGGCTTTTGTGGTTTGAGAGATAATGAGTATTATCCCTTTACAGTACGTGTAATACGTGTTATAATAATACTGTCAGGAGGTAAAAGCGCTATGCCTATGACACAAAAAGAGATGGTCAAACTCCTTACGGCTCATGGTTGGATAAAAACCAAAGGCGGTAAAGGCTCCCATATTAAGATGGAGAAGCTAGGGGAAAGACCTATCACAATCCCTCATGGTGAACTGAATAAGTACACTGAAAGAGGGATAAGAAAGCAAGCTGGGTTATAAACTCAGCCCCTGCTTTTTGATATGGAGGTAGTGAAATGTTAGTTACGTATCCAGCTTTATTTTATTATGACGATACAGACGGGGTAGAAGCGACTTATTTTGTCCATTTTCCAGATTTTGAGTACTCAGCAACACAAGGTGAGGGAATTTCTGAGGCGTTGGCTATGGGTTCGGAGTGGCTAGGGATAACTGTTGCAGATTTAATAGAGAGTGATGGAGATTTACCTCAGCCGTCAGATATCAATAGCTTGTCTTTAATTGATAACGATCCATTTAAAGATGATGAAGATTTTGTATCAACCTATGATATTGATAAATCTTTTATTTCTATGGTATCTGTTGATGTCTCAGAATACCTAGGAAGTCAGGAACCAATTAAAAAGACTTTGACCATACCACGATGGGCGGATAAGTTAGGACGGGAATTAGGACTTAACTTTTCCCAGACTTTGACAGATGCTATTGCAGATAAGAAACTTCAAGCATAAGCAACCTAAGCATGGTATAGTATACCTATCAGCCATTAGCAATAAAAAAAGCACGTTTGACCGTGCTAGTTTCTTGCCTGCTGAACTCATCATTTTAAGTCCCTTTTTGTTACCCTTTATGTTTTCTCAACTTATTTGAATTTAATAGTTTTGGAGAAAATCAAGTTAGATTTAGTGCAGGCTTAGGCCTGTTTTTCTGTACCTAATCACTGCAAGATAACAAAATGCTTTAATTTTAAGAAATATCTTACAGAAAGCCTACAACAGTGGGCTTTTTGCTTTGTCTTAAAACGTTGTTCTCTGGGTTTGTTTAGAGATTTGCTAGTAAGGTTAGTTGTGTATCTAAGTCTATCTATTCCAAGGATGACACGATATTGATGATATAAATCTGGTGTGATATAATATTTTGGCCCCCTCGCTTTAAGGAAGGGAGGTGTTGCCGATGTTAGAAATTATCATCACAATTTTTCTAGCACCCTTAGTAGTCAATATTTTGACAACCTTGTTTGAGAAATGGCTTAACTCACGCAAGAAATAACCTTTAAGGGGCGATAAGCCAAAAAAACCTCAACGCTGGAACGTTGGGGCTTTTTGTTGCCTTGTTAGACAATTATCATCACTATAGACCAATTCTAACACACATCCCCCGATATTTCAAGCTTTTGTTTTGATCTTTCCTCAGAGTGTGTTTGTGGTTGAGTCCACTTCACTGAAATTAGACCACGCGCTACCAAGCTCCATTCTACATCAAAGAAATCAATTCTTTTCTAGGGAATTTCCGCCCTCATTTTTGTCTTTTGTGCTAAAATAGACTTATAAATTGAAAATAAGGAATGTTTATGAAATCGGGTAATGGTTTTTGGAAAGGCTGTCTCTATTTTTGGGGCTTCCTGTTCTTGTTGGGCCTTTTGGTTCAATATGCTCTTCCACTTGCGGCTTGTGTCCTGCTAGGATATGGTGGTTATCGTCTCTATAAACGTTGGCGCTATCCTCTTTTGCAAGATCGTTCTCTAGATGATCGGATTGAGCTTTTAAAAGCTCGGATTCGTCAGGCGGACAAAGATATTCAGCAGTTAGAGGGAGTCTTGGTAGAGAAGGGCTCAGATTCCTATAAGAGTTTAGCTAATCAAGTATTGATCGAATTGCGGGAAATTCATCAGGAGGCGGATCGTCTCAAGTCCTATATCGACGATGATGTCTATAACCGTATTGACAAAAAGGTTCGTACAGTAAGGGCAAACATCGATGTTCAGCTAGAACGTTTGGATAGAGAAAGTCAGGTAGATCTTGAGAATGCGGAGCCAGAGGAATTAGCTCCAGAATTGTCCCAGACCTTGGCCAATATTGCCATTGACCATCAGGCTATTTTAGACAAGATTGCCACCTCTGCTGAGGGGGATAAGGAAGAATTGACTGCCATTCATAGTTTGAAGATGGAGAAATTCCAAACGATTTTAGAAGGTTATTTAAAGATTAAGGCTAACCCTAAAAACTATAATCGGGCAGAAGAACGTTTGCAGCAAGCTAAAGCAGCCATCGAACAATTTGACCTTGAGCTGGACCAAGTCTTGAGAGAACTCAATGAAACAGATATGCGTGATTTTGATATCAGTCTGCGTATCCTCGAAAAAGATCGTAAAGAATAGGTTAGAAATAAAGGAGTAACCATGACAGAATTTAATTTTGATATTGACCAGATTGCTAATAATACCGTAGCTAAGGTGGATAAGACAACCCAAATCATCGAGACCAATACTGGCTCAGACCAGACCTTGACCTTCCTTGAAAAGTTGAGCCCTGAGCAGCAAGAAGGAATCAAAGCGCACGTGCCCCAGTTAGTAGACCAATTTGTCACAAATCAAAATGCTCTTTTGGATTTTGGGCAATCTGCTGTAGAAGGCGTGAACAATACAGTCAATCGTATCTTGTCAGAACAAAAGAAATTGCAGATTCCCCAGGTGGATGATCTACTCAAGAACACCAACCGTGAGTTGCAAGGCTTTGTAGTCAAATACAAGAACGCTGAAATTGCTGAGCTAGAAGAGAAACCAAACTTTTTGCAACGATTGTTTAACAAGAGCAAGAATACGCTACAGGAATTTTACTTTGACTCAAAAACAGTGGAGCAAAAGCTAGATGGCATGGCTGCCGCAGTAGTCAAGCAAGAAGATGTGCTAGCTCGAAATATTGTCTCTGCTGAGATGTTGATTGAGGACAATACCAAATCCATTGAAAATCTAGTGGGAGTGATTTCCTTTATCGAAGCTAGCCAGACAGAAGCTGGCAATCGCGCTGCAGAACTGAAAGCTCAAGCTGACCAACTAGATACAAGTACGGTAGAATACCAGACCAAGTCTCAAGAATTGGCCCGTATGGCAGAAGTGGTCAATACCCTCGAACAACAGCACACCGAGTATGTCAGCCGTCTCTATGTGGCATGGGCAACAACACCTCAGATGCGCAATCTTGTGAAGGTGTCATCTGATATGCGCCAAAAATTGGGCATGCTTCGTCGCAATACGATTCCGACAATGAAGCTTTCTATTGCCCAACTTGGTATTTTGCAACAATCAATGAAATCAGGTGTCGTGGCAGATGCCATTGTAAATGCCAATAATGCTGCCCTTCAGATGCTAGCTGAAACCAGCAAGGAAGTGATTCCGCAGATGGAGAGAATTGCCCAAAGCCCGACAGTCGCTGTTGAGTCTGTTACCAAACTGGCTGAAAGTCTGGTCGCGCAAAACCAAGGCATCGTTGCTGCTATTGAATTAGGCCGTCAAAAACGTGCCCAACTAGAAACAACCATCGTCAAGTCCGCAGAAATGATTAACGATTCTGTCAAACTACGCGATGAGAAAATTGTCCAAGCCCTTCTAGACCAAGGAAAAGCCGCTCAGAAAGAAGTACAAGAATAATACACAAGTCCCTTGCAATGTAGAT
This sequence comes from Streptococcus sp. SM5, assembly GCF_027497975.1. Classification (NCBI taxonomy): domain Bacteria; kingdom Bacillati; phylum Bacillota; class Bacilli; order Lactobacillales; family Streptococcaceae; genus Streptococcus; species Streptococcus sp. SM5. The sequence continues at coordinate 46,432 of NZ_JAJNSC010000024.1, forward strand.
TTGCAGGGGATTTTGCTTGTTTTAGTAGAAGTTTGAAGGTCAGGGAATTATTGTTACAAGAATGTCTTCTTTATCGATGCCTCAAAAGAGTTTGAAAAAGGGAAAAATCAAAACAATATGACCGAAGACCATATTGCCAAGATTTTGGAGACCTATCAAAAACGCGAGAATGTCGAGAAGTTTGCCCATCTAGCCAGCTTTGAAGAGATTGTCGAAAATGACTACAACCTCAACATTCCACGCTATGTCGATACCTTTGAAGAAGAGCCAGTTGTTCCCCTCGCCGACCAGCTTGCAGAGATTGATAAAGAGATTGGAGAGATAGAAACCAGACTCGCACACATGCGCAGCCAGCTAGTAGGCACAACACCAGAAGCCCAAGCAGAATTAAGCGCCTATCTCGAAAAATTGAATGAGATTTAGAGACTTGTGAGAATACTCTGCTAAAAATTTAGAAAAATAAAAATGACAGTAGAAAATCTATTGTCATTTTTTGTTATTGATGACTGCAACAAAGTTCATCTTTAAATGTTTGAAAGTTTACTTCTTTCTTCAACTTCATTTTCTATACATTCTTCCAATACCTTTGCATCAACATAGATCACATTCCCAATCATTTTTGCAGGAATATTCATAGACAGTACTTGTAAAGAATATTTTTTAACAAGTGGTTCAAGTTTTGAGCCGTTTATATTATTGTTAATGGCAGGGAAAATGATATCTTCCCATGAAAATGTGTAGTTATAGATTGTTTTGTTAAATCCAAGCTCTCTGACTTTAACGATATCATGTATGCGAATAAGTTTTACTAGTATATTAACACCATCAATATTCTTAGCTTTATAATTTTCACGTAAGTTTTTAAAAGAAGCATAGTTCTTGAAGGTAAGATAAGCTAGTAGAATAATTAACATTAAAGGGACAATGCCTTTAGACGTTAGCAAGTCACTTATAGCTGTCAACTTAAAACTAAGTATGAAATTGATAACAACTGCGTACAAAAAAGCTAGTATTGGCAATTTTACAAATAAAAAAGATTTGTATTTTATGGAAGTAATGGTATTGCTTTCTTTAAATTTTATTTTCATTAATGTTTCTCCTTAAATATTATCAGTTGGAAGAATATAGAGAAAGACTATGTAATGTTAGTTTTATAATAAAACACCCCATCAGCTAGATATTTTTGTCTAACTAATAGGGTGTAAGTCATGAAACGGAATGACCTATTACTTAACTTCTGTGAAGAAGATGTTGTTTTAAAGGTATGTAATGATATTTGAAAACCTTGATTTGATAGCATTTCTACCTAAAATAAAATAAATGGTAAATAGAGAAATATGAATTTATTGAAATTTAATCAGTTAGGAATCAGTTACGATAAATTAATATTCTTTGGAAATCAGAATATAGCACTTATTAGTATTGCTTTATCATAGGTTAGATATTTTCTTAATTAGATAAGGGCGTTGTAGTTTCAATTTATGGAGTACATTAGTTTGTAGAAGTACTAAACAAAATTACTCGTTATGATAGTTCATCAAAGGTATTATATCAGATGTACAAAGTGTGTAGAGAAGTTTTTGGATAGGAATTACTTGAAAAGTATGTGTTTTTATGATATATATTATGTAGGAGGAATATTATGGCGAAATTAACAAATTTTTATTTGAATAAACAGAATGAAATTAATTTACCAAGACTAGCTAAGTTTTTTAAAGAAAAAAATATGCTTGAAAGAGAGAATAGGACTTGGGTGATTAATCTAGCGATAAAGGAACTTTTTGAAAGTCTGGAGTCTGAGATTATAGATTTTGAAAATAATAATTAATTGACGCACTGAGCGTCTTTTTTTTGCAACAATAAATATATATTCATGTATCTAATATGTAATACATATGCAACAAAGATGTAATGTTGCCCCCCTTGATTTTTGTCTCCCGGCATGATATGATATAACCATGATTTACACTTGATACATACTTGATGTATACAAGAAATATACTTTTAAAATGAGGTTGTGAATATGAGTAACAGTCGAGCTTCTCCATTCAAGATATAATTCAAAAATAAACTATATTTAATTTTAAAATTTTAATTTAAGGAGAAAGAAAATATGAAAACATTTAAAGAACTGGTTGATATTGAGGGAATGGTCTTTCCTAATTCTCATGGGGTGAAACGTGTACAGAGGTTTAATCCAGACGAGTCACCATGCTTTCTTTTAGACGATGAATCTAGGGAGTTACTTATGAGAAAATTACCATTTGATAAAATTAATGAACCAACTTTGAAAAAATTTGCTGAGAATATTATTGTATTAAATCGTCAAAAGCATCGTGTATCTGATAAATCTAGAATGGTATTGATGAATGAGGCTAACTACAGCTATAGTGGTGAATCATTCTATACTACTATTGTCGAATATTATTGATTTGGTAGGGGAGGTTAGGTTAATCCCTCCCTTTATTTTTAAAATTTGAAAGGAAATACGAAAATGAAAGTTAATGAATACTTCTGGAAAACAACTTCTCTGACTTTATTGTTAATTATCAGCTTTTTTGCTGGGTTTGGAGCGCATTTGGAATTTTCTTCTTATAATCCATTTTTATCTGCGAAATTTGCCTTAGTCGTAGCTTTTATAGTCTTTTTAATTCAATTTTTATCGATATTACCAGCTATGTTTAAAAGAGGAAAAAACAATGATAAAGAAATATAGATTTTGCTTTTTTTGTATGTTCGTCTTCGCTCTTTTATCTGTGTATAATCCCGCAGGTTTTGGCTCCCTCTTAAGTATAGTATTGTCCCTTATAGCTTTCATTTTTTTTGTGGCTTTTCTTTACTATTTCTTAAGGGTTAAGCTTATCGCTCTTTCTTTTATTATCAAGGATATAAGAAATAAGATGAGGTAAAATATGTTTCGTATAAATCGTAGGGTCTCCCTTTGTGAGTCGTACATATTATCAACCTCCTTAATGAAGAATTTTTATTGGGCTTCTATACTATCTCAAATCTTTATCTTTATTTTACTGGTTTTAATCTTTAACATCTCAGGACTTTTACTAGTTTTGGCTGTGGTCTTAGAAATTTTAATCGCCAATAAATTTATATCTAAGCTGAGTGAACTATACAATAGAATACAGCCCATCCTTGCTATAAGGGAGCGATTACTCTTCTTGCTCGAATCTAACAACCTATTTATATCTTCTTCTGACGGAGTTATAGTTCGTTCCGTGGTTCTTGAATTTTCTATAGATGAGGAATATATAGTTGTTTATGCTTATGTTATGGGTGATAATTTCTCTAATAAGGTGTCAGAGTTAGATGTATATTTGAGTGCTTGTTTGAATTTAAACTTGGAAAAAAAAGTAAAGACTTGTAGTTCTGTTAAGTATACATTCAGAAAATATCCCGAGAAAAGAATTTCTTGGGAGGATACTCTACACAATGAAAACGTGATAACAATCTCTGAAAGCGTTAGTTGGGAGTTCGGGTCTCCTCCGCATGTACTCCTAGCTGGCTCGACCAAATCAGGGAAAACAGTGATGATAGAGAACCTAGTGGCTCAATACTTGTGTTTAGGTTCTGAAATTAAGTTATTAGACCCCAAAAAAGGAGAACTCTCTTTTGTTGTTGGTAAAAAGTTAGAGGATAGGTTAGGCTATAAAGTAGTTTATAATTCTCCCTTTCAAATTTCTGGTGCCCTTCGCGAGGCTGTCTTGGAAATGAATAGACGCTTTCAGGTTATGGCGGATAACCCAGATACCTATATTTCTAAAGGAAAAGTGTTATCGTGGGCTGAAGTTAAGGGGAACACTCCTCTGATAATTGTGCTTGATGAGGGGATTGCTTTCAAAACAGAGGCAGAAACGACTAAAGAAGGGAAACAAGCCTATCAAGAGGCAATGTCGAACCTTGGAAGTCTATTAGTAAAATCACGCCAAGCTTCAATAGAGGTGATAGTCGGTTTGCAAAGGGCATCTAGTGACTTCATTCCTACCTATATGAGACAGAATTTTGGGGTAGCTCTTTTATTAGGAGCAACTACGGCTGATTCTGACTCCTGTCGCATGATGTTTTCAAGTCAAGATATTGATTATAAAACTTGCGACATTGGGACAGGGTACATTCAAATAGATGGGGTTATCCCTACTCCTCGGTATGTCGAGACACCGTTTAAGTCTGATGAATTAGACTTTGAGGAATATTTTGACGAAGCTTGTGATAGGTATATGAGGATGAGAAATGAACGAAATTAGTGTTGTTGTCAAGTTATCGAACGGCAGTTTAATGGGTGCTACTGAATGTGATGAAAATCCTTATAAAGCTTTGTTACAAATTTTACAAGTAGTACATATGCAAATTGTAGATGAATTAGAATAATGTAAGGTGGTATTTGAAATGCTGTTGAAGCATATTTGCGAGGTATGTGAAAAAAGTGAAATCATTGATTCAGATTTAGCTTTTGATAAAGGATGGGAATATCCTCCAATAATGGGTAGTTTTAGAATTTTATCCCCCAGAACCTGCCCTAATTGTACGATTGAAAAAACTGTGTGGTGGGCATTAGCTATGGAGGGTAAGTCTCTTGAAGATTTATCAAAAAGGCAAATAGAGGTATTAACGAGGATAAACAATGAACCGTTGAGTATTTTACCAAACTCAGATTACGGTCTTTCGAGCTAGCAAAATAGGGAGGGACGATTGCCCAGGAGGGGCAGAATCGAGCGGAGCGTTCCTCTTTTTGCTAGGGAGAAAGAGCCAACCGACTGCTTTGCAGGAGGTCAGAAAAAACAGCCCCAGTACTAATAGGGGGTGCACACATACATGAAATGTACTCTAAACCCTTGGTACGTAAGGGGTTACGGCTTGCTAGTTGTACCAAGAGGTCGCAAACTCTTGGGAGAGTAAGGATGAGAGGTGTTTTCATGTAGGATACGGAATTAAAGGAGAAAAAATATGGTTTACAATATGACAGATACAAACATTAAAATTGGATTGCTTGACCTTGAAATGTCACAGTTTGATATTCCTAAGAAAGTAGTGATTTTGTCAGTTAGGGTGAACAACAAATACAAAGAAGTCAACGGCGAAAACGTGAAGACAGATGAAGTAAGTAAAATTACTTCTACTGTGCTTGACGCTGACAAAGTGAAAGTTCTAACTGAAATGGGAATTTCTACTGATGACTTAAAAGCGATTAACCTAGAAATTATCGGAAATCTGGATAAGATTGCAAAGCTTGCTCAAAATGATTCTTTGTTGAATGTTTCTGTTGAATTGATTCGGCCTAAGGTTAGACTAGCTTGGAACATGGCTAGAAGTAATTGGGCAGGTGTAAAAATTGTGTGTGAGGATATTAAAGTTCTAGGAGAATAATCCTATGAATACAGTTAGAATAGATTATTTTGCTGTAAGTGTTAAGGATGTCCCGCCAGAAAGAGTTCTGACTGACATCCTTTTGATTCCTCTTGAAAACTTTACATTGAATGATTGGGGCATAAATAAGTATAAGCAACATTATTCTTGTTCAGAAATTAAGGTGTATTTTAATGCTGATAGGCTTTCTATGGGTGTATTTATTGAATTAAAAGGGCAAGGTTGTCGTCAATATGAAGAATTTTTAAACAGTAACGAAAATAATTGGATTGCCTTAATTACTCGTTTATACCAGTATAATGTTAATTTCACTCGTTTAGATATTGCCCACGACATATTTGACGGTAGCTTAGATGTCCAACGTATATATGACTATTGCAAGAAAGGATTATGTGTCTCGAAAGCAAAACACTTTGAATATCATGAGAAATCAGTTCTAGATTCTGGTGAGCGTGTAGGAGAAACAGTTGCAATAGGTTCACGAGGTAATCAGCAGTGGTGCATATATAATAAACGCATGGAGCAACTTGGTAAGCAAGAGCTTGTAGAAGTTCCGTCTTGGATTCGCGCAGAGCTTAGATGTTGGCAGGAAAAGGCTAATATAATTGCAGAGCAGTTATTTTTAAAACGTCCATTATCGTCAATCTATTTTGAAGCTATCAATGGTCATTATCGCTTTGTTCGTCCAAATGCGACAGATAGCAATCATTGGAGAAGAAAAAAAGTCAAGTGGTGGATAGATTATCTAGGAACTGAAAACCAGACAGTTCTTAGTATTACAAGGGCTAAAACGACACTACGGCAGTCTGAGGCTTGGACAGAGAAACAAGTTGCGAAAACATTAGCAAAAGTCTATATTGCAAAGTATCAGGCCTATGATGTTCAAAAGGCAGAGGAATACATTCAAAGCTTACTTAAAGAGGGGCTTTCGAGGCTAACTGATAACGATGAAAAGGATATAGAGCAATATGTAAGAGAGCAGAATAGTTCTCAATTTTGGGGACAAAAAAAGACGACTTGAAAATAAGTCGCCTCTAAAAATTAACTAACTAGATTATAGCATAAGAAAGGAAAGTATTCCAATGATAGAGCTTAAGACAAAGTCAGACTATGATTTAACTAAAAATTGGTATCGGAAGAAAGAATTTTTAGATGAACTTTGGAAGGGTATGAAATTACCTACATTGGATCACTACATTCGTCAAATGAGAAATAGTCCATATTCTTTTGGAATTTGTGGAACTCATGGGAATGTCTTTATTCATGCGGAGGTATTTAAAGATTGGTTTGATTATAAGATTTTCCATGAAAATGAGGCAGTTATAGCTTAGTATAAGGGGGTAAAAATGAAGGTAGGTAAGACTACTCGAGTTCTAACTGTTTATCAATGGAAACCAGACCCTTCTAAAAAGGGCAACGTGCTTGTTAAGTTTGCAATGAGATATACTCATCCTTTGATAACAAAAAGTCGTTATAAGTACCTTACAAGGGGAGAAAATAAAGGGTGGTATACGACTAAGGCAATACCAACAGGAAAGGACAGTAAGGGACATGAGAAGTTACTTATTTCTGATATAAAGAATAGTCAGCTGATTACAAAAGTTTCAAAGATATTAAATGAAATGATTGATGAAACCGTATTAGATTTGACTGGAGAAAAACCAAAGAAATTAGAGCCTAGTAAAACTTTATGCCTCAAAGAGATAGCTAGACCGTATGATGAAAACAGTGAATTATACGGTTTAGCTTTTAAGTGGTGGGTCAATCGTGTTAAGCCTGCCAAGAATACTCTAAAGACTAGAGTTAGTGTTTATAACCAGCATATTTCCCCATATTTCAACGAAAATATGAGCCTTAAACAGTTCTGTATGGAACAGGAAAAAATGCAAGATATTATAAATAATGCAAGTGAGGGAACTTCAAAGAACATTCATATCTATCTTAAAATGATATTTGATTGGGCGGTAGAACAAGGAGAATTGACAGCGTCGCAACACCCTATTTTGAATAAGAGGGTTAAGCGTAAGACACTAACAAGTGCAGAAGAGCAGGCGAAACTTAGGGAAGATATAGCTGAAAAATATCTTGAAGTTGAAGAGGCTAATCAAGTATTTAAAATTATTGAAAATTGGACTAAGCGACATAATAATGAACTAGTTGCTGATGTACTCAGAATTATCTACTTGACAGGTATGAGACCGAGTGAAGCATTAGGTTTGAATGAAGATGTTCTAGATTTCAAGAATAAACTCATTAAGGTTCATTGGCAGAGGGCAAGCCATAATAAGACTGACAAAGAAATGGCAGAAGAAGGCTTGCGTGATGAGAAGGAACGATATAGAGCAATTCTAAAAACTAAAGAAAGCGTTAGAACTATTCCGATGTCACCAAAAGTAGAACAAATTTTACTTAAATATATTGAAAGAAATAAGTTTCAGGCGAGATTTAATCCGACTTATCATGATATGGGATATATTTTTACTAGGGTATACATAAAAGGGAAGAACCAGCAGGGCAGTCCATTGTATCATACAGAAATTTCAATGTTCTTAAGAGGTGGAACTAGTCAGTCCGCTAAGTATAATAAGAAAAGTGGAAAATCCTATAAGGATATTGATGACCTAGTTGATTTTGGTAGGCCTGTTCACATAGTTCCCCATATGTTCCGACATAGTTTTGTTTCAGTCATGGCTGATAAGAATGTAAGCTTAAACGTTATTCGAGAGTTTGTGGGACATTCAGAAGATAGTAGAGAAATAGAAAAAATCTATCTTCATGTTATGCAAAAAGGAAAACATAAGATTGAACAAGCTATGATAGATTTGTCTAAAATAATCTCTTGATTATTATAATCAGTTAAAATTCAGTTATTTTGCTAAACTTAAAAGAAAAAGCCTTAGAAATGTTGATTTCATAGGCTTTCTGTATGTTGTATTATTTAACTTCTGTAAACACAACGTGTTTGCGAAGTTTTGGTGAGTATTTCTTCAATTGAAGACGGTCTGGAGTGTTACGTTTGTTTTTAGAAGTAAGGTACAAGCGTTCACCAGATTCTTTGTGTTCAAGTG